>JAUVKM010000254.1 GCA_030596265.1 Candidatus Cloacimonadota bacterium | reverse complement strand
AATTCTTTCAATTTTCTCCGGAACTTTATCCGGAACTTTAATTTCATATTCAACCCAATCGGCATCTTTATTATAACCTAACTTTTTAAGATGGTCGGGATAATATGGATAATTGTAAATTGTGGCAATTGTGCTTAGTTCTTTAAAACCTTCTACCAGCATACCTTCAGGATCGAGATCTGTGAAACCAAGTGGACCATGAACTGCATCCATACCGTTTTCTTTTGCCCAATTCTCCACTGTATTTAGAAGTGCTTTTGAAACATTTTCATCATCGATAAAATCTATCCAGCCAAAACGACAGTATTTATCATGCCATTTTTCTATGAAACGATAATTAATAAAACCAACAATTCTACCAACAACTTTTTCATTTTGATAAGCAAGCCATAATTTAGCATCACAGAACTCAAAAGCAGGATTCTTATTCTTTTGAAAAAGCTTCATCTCGTCTTTTATTAATTGAGGGATCCAGTATTTGTTTCCTTTGTAAAGTTTATACGGAAACGCTACGAATTCCTTAAGAGCTTTTTTGCTTTTAACTTCTTTAATAATTATTTTCATTTTTACCACCTTATAACTATTGCACCCCAGGTTAACCCAGCTCCAAAAGCAGTTAGAACGATAATATCACCTTTATTGATCTTACCTTGTGATATTGCTTCATCCAACGCAATGGGAATTGAAGCTGCAGAAGTATTTCCGTATTTTTCCATATTTATCATTATTTTTTCCAGAGGTAAATGTAATTTTTTTGCAACAGCTTTTAAAATACGTATATTTGCTTGATGAGGTATGAGAAGATCGATATCCTTTCTTTTTAGATCAACTTTATCTAAAGCCTTGATCACAGAATCGACCATCGTCTTTTTTGCTAATCGATAAACTTTTTTCCCTTCCATTTTTATAAAGTGTTGTTTTTGCTCTATTGTTTTATTTGATGTAGGTAACCTAGAGCCTCCAGCTGGAATTTTTAGTAAATCAGAACCCGAACCATCAGAACCAAAATCGAATGAGATCATGTTCTTTCCTTTCTGATCTTTCTTGATAATTATTGCTCCTGCTCCATCACCAAATAAAACACAAGTATTTCTATCTTCCCAATCAACTGTCCGTGAAAAAATTTCAGTTCCAATTATCATAGCAGTATTATAATTACTATTTTTCATCATAGATTCTGCTACAAACAGTGAATAAATCGAACCGGAACAAGCTGCAGATAAATCGAAGCAAACAGCATTTTTTAAACCAAGTTTATTTTGTGTAATGCAAGCAGTTGAAGGGAAATGATGATCGGGAAAATGGGTTGCAATTATCAATAAATCAATTTCTTTTGGATCAATATTTGCTTTTTCTAAAGCATTAATTCCAGCTTTTGCAGCTAAATCTGATGTTGCTTCTTTATCATTAGATATTCGCCTTTCTTCAATACCGGTTCTTGTTTTTATCCATTCATCGGTTGTATCTACAATTTTTTCCAAATCATAGTTTGTCATGATCTTTTCCGGCACATAAAAGCCAGTTCCTATTATGCCTATACTACTACATTTTATTCTATTCAATTTCATAACATCTATTTATTCGACCAAAATAGCTATTTGTTCGAGTTTTGTTGAAAAAAAATCATTTCTTTTCAATACCGTGGAAAAGTATTTCCAGAAGTTTATTAATATTTGATTCAATTTCAGGAAAAGAAATATTTATCGACCAAGGATATTCCAAACCTTTTAAAGCAGAAGTTATTGCAAAAGCTGTAAGTTCAATATCATTTATCTCAAAAATTCCTTTATCTTCACCATCCTGCAGAATTTCTCTGATAGTAAACAATTCTTCACGGTTGTTCTTTTCCCTAATTTTTTCGATGAAAGCGTAATTATTCAGATATTCATCTTTAAGCGCACTGTGAATATTAGCAAGTTCATTAAGGTATTCCATTTTCTTTAAAATATATATTTTCATTTTTTTCTGAGGAGTTTTTTCTCTATTAACTGCTTCCCTGATCTTTTCTTTCAGAAATCTATTTTCTTGTTCAATCACTTCTTTAAATATTTCTTCTTTGCTTTGGAAATAATGATATAAAGAAGCTTTACCCATTCGGGCAGCTTTAGCAATTTCATCGACAGTTGTTTTTAATAAACCATTCTTTGAAAATATGATTTGAGCAACTTGTGTTATAATTTGCTTTTTAGGATTATCTTTCAAATCCACCTCCCATTATTCGAATATTTACGTTCCTTGGTCGAGAAATATTAAATCCAAATTTCCGTCAATATTTATTTTTATTTATATTATTTTGAAGTTTTTGAAATTACTGCAATTCCCTTTTTACCATCGATTTGAATATTAATTGGTTTTTCTAATTCAACATAAACCGCATATTTTCCATTATACCTTGCAGGTAAAGATTTAAGCCATTCCCAATCGATAAAATCTGAATCTGAAGTATGAGAAACAGTAAAATATCCCACATTCATTGCGACCAAATTATGAAAAAAGTGACTTCCCTGTGAAGCTTCAACAGTAAAATTTTCCTGACTTGCTTCAACAATTACCTTTGCTTTATTTATCTGTGCCCAACGTACTGGAACTCCAAGGAATCTATCACTTGTTCCCCATCTTCCAGGTCCTAAAAGAACATATTCTCTATTATTTTCTTCAAGATAATTATTTATCTTCTCAATCTCAGCAACAATTTGTAGAGTTTGCGTAATATTAAATTTGTCGGGATCAACGAATACAATATCTTTAATACCCTTGATCTCTCCATTACCCATTGCCCTTGCTGTAGACAACATCATCTCTTCCCGTTTCATTCTATCTAATTTAATATTAATGTTTTCTTTATTAACAGAAAGAGGTCTAATCTGCAATAAATAGAATGTTGGCAAAGAATTAACCATATCACCACTAAGGTTTATTGCAAATTCGATTTCAACTGGCACTCCACTGGCAATTTTACCAATTTCCAGAATACGCAATAAAATAGCTGAAAGAGGAAATTTATTGTAGTAGATAATATTTCGGTATGTAAGCATGCGTGGACCACGAATATAAGTACCATCAAGAAATTGGAATCTTTCATAATCCCAAACCGAGGTAATCTCTTTGAATACACTCTCTTTGTGTGAAGTTCTGATCCTCCTCTTTTTTAAGAATTTATCTTCTCTGTTAATATTTTGTTCCTCATTCAAAGAAAGATCTACTGCATAAAAATCTCTCTGATTATTTTCAACAATTCCAACAGGTTCGAGTAGATTAACTCTTGGATATTTTGGACAATACCGGAAAGCCCGTTCTCCATCTACTACTGCTTTTCCTAATCCTGCAACTAACGCAGCTATACCATCTTCATGAGTCATATCCTTTGGGGGATAGAAATTATATGATTGAGCTGCACCTGCAAAATGTGGATAGAATAGATTCTCAGCATCTTTTGATCCTACAACTTCCTGGATTATAACAGCCATTTTTTCTTCTTCGATCTTAAAGTTAATACTTTCTATAT
>JAUVKM010000250.1 GCA_030596265.1 Candidatus Cloacimonadota bacterium | reverse complement strand
TGGTGGCTTGTCTTGGTTGCGGCATGTGTTATCCTGTTTGTCCTGTGGAATTGATCAATGAATGGGAAGAAAACCTGACCAATAAGAAAGCGATATATGTCCCATGCGCTGGAGCATTACCCAATGTCCCTGTAATAAATGCAGAAAAGTGTTTGCAGTTAAATGGAACTGAATCCTGCAATAAATGTGTGGAAGCTTGCATGTTCGGTGCGATTAACATGGATGAAAAAGATGGGCAGCTAAAAGTAAATGTTGGTGCAATTCTTGTCGCTACAGGTTATGATATGCTTGATATTAGTGAAATTAAGAATTTAGGTTATGGCAACTATCCGGGTGTCTATACTGCAATGGAATTTGAAAGACTTTTTGCTGCTAATGGACCGACTGAAGGAGAACTGGTAATGAGAGATGGTGAAAAAGTTCCATCATCTATTGCAATAATTCATTGTGTTGGAAGATCACAAACTCATTACTGCTCAAATGTTTGTTGCATGGCTTCCTCAAAACATGCTCATTTTTTACATCATAAACTTCCTGATGCAAAAATCTATAATATATACTCTGATATTTGTCTTCCTGATAAAACCTACCAGAAATTTCATGAAGATGTAAAAACACATTCTTCTGAATTTATTTATCAAGCAGATCGTGATAAAATGAAGATCAGCGAAGAAAAGGGCAAATTGAAAGTAGAGTATTTGGATAATAATAACAAAGATGCTTTCATACAAGTTGATATGGTAATTCTGGCAAATGCACTAAGGTCAGCATCGGGAAGTGAAGAACTCAAGGAAGTGTTAGGTATAGACCATGATAAATTTGGATTTGTAGAAGCTCAACCATTCAGGATTGGTTCTGTTGCAACTTCAAAAGCCGGTATTTTTGTAGCGGGTTGTGCGGAAGGTCCTAAGGATATTCAAAACTCGGTAATTCAATCGGAAGCTGCAGTGGCACAGATCATGTCGCTTTTAATAGATAAGGAAATAATATGAGTGAAAAAATCGGAATCTATGTGTGTGAATGTGGTCCTAATATCGCATCTAAAGTAGATATTGATAAGATCATGCAAGAACTTGCTAAGCTTGAAGATTTTAAAGATAAAGAACTGGTAATAAAAAATCATAAATTACTTTGTTCTGTGGAAGGGAAAAAGTTCCTGGAAGACGAGATCAATGAAAATAATTTAACGCATCTTGTCTGCGCAGCATGTTCTCCACGAGACCACGATGCAACATTTATCAATGTATGTAAAAAAACGCAATTGAACCCTTATATGTATCAAATGGTTAACATTAGGGAACAATGTGCCTGGATAATTCCAGACATAGAAGAAGCAACTTCAAAAGCCATCCGTATGATCCATGGTGGGATGGACAGGGTTCTATATCAACAGCCTCTGGAAGAAAAGAAACTCGATAGTAATCCAGATGTATTGATCATCGGTGGTGGAATTGCCGGTATGGAAGCAGCTCTTACTCTTGCTTCTGAAAATCGTGCAGTTTACCTGATAGAAAGATCTGAAAAATTAGGTGGGAAATCTGCCAAACTAAAAGAATTATTACCAAGACAGGGTATTAGCCTGAATGTTTTACATCAGAAGATCTCTGATATTCAAAGCAATAGATACATAAAAGTTTTTACTAATACCGAATTGGATTCAATTGTTGGATTTTTGGGTAATTTTGAGATCGTAATAAAAGATATGAATGATCCTGATAATACAACTGAGTTACTGGCAGGAGCTGTAATAGTTGCAACTGGATTCGATCTGATGGATGTTTCATCACTCGACTCATACAACATAAAGAATGATGACGAAGTTTATAATGCCTTAGAAATTGAAGAGATGCTTTCTTTAAATGACAAGATAATAATGCGTAATGGAAAAGAACCAGCAAAAGTTGCCCTGATACATTGTGTTGGTCGCCCCGAAGTTGGATATTGTTCTAAAGCTTGCTGTGATTATCTACTGAAAATTGCTAAGCTGATCAAAGATCAATCACCGAAGATCGAAGTAACTGAACTATACAAGCACATGTGTCTGCCAAATAAACATGATGAAGAATTTTATGAGCAGGTTAAGGGAAAAGGTATTGATTTTATAAAAATAAAAAATGCTGAAATAACTGGAACAACCATAAATTTCACGGATATTGCTGATACTAAAAAGAAACTTGATGTCGATATGGTAATTGTGGGAACTGCAATGATTCCAACAGTAGGTACAGCTGAACTTGGCGTAGAATTGAAGATAGATCAGCATGAAACAGGATTTTTTCAGGAAGCACATCTCAAGATAAACCCAGTTTCAACAAATACCGATGGTGTTTTTGTGATTGGTGGAGCACATGGTCCGGTTGGAATCACTGAATCTATGTTGCAGGCACAAGCAGCAGCTGGCAAGATATTCACTCAACTTATCCCAGGACAGAAGATCATTCCGGAAGTTAAAGTATCAGAGATATTAGAAGCATATTGCACTGGTTGCCAAACTTGTCTTGATGTCTGTGGTTATGGTGCGATCTACTTTAATGAAGACAAGGGGATTTCTATTGTGAACGAAGCAATTTGCCGAGGTTGCGGGAATTGTGTTGGAAGTTGTCCATCCGGTTCAATACGAACAAGACATTTTACAAATCCGCAATTATATCAGGAAGTAAAAGAGGCACTGAGATGATGAAAATACAAATAACAAGTTCTAAATTTCAAATAGAATTGGAGAAATATTAATGACTGAAATCTTAAAAAAGGGAGTCCTTCTGAAAGCGAAGAGTGGTATCCAAACTTCAATCCTTCAGTTTTTTCAGGATGCAGTTGAGAAGAAACTTTTTGATGCTGTGATGCTGCCAATGAAAGTACCATCCGGTGATTCTTTTGCCTGGATAATGATCAAAGATTTGGAGATTCTTAAAAGTGCACAACCACTTGCTCCGATCATGCCGGTAAATGCAGCCAAAGCATTAAAACGATACACAAGAAAAGGGAAGGGAAAATATAAAATTGCAGTTTTAATGAAACCTTGTGAAATCCGAGCAACCGTCGAACTGACCAAGTTGAATCAAGTGCATCTTGAAGATGTAACTTTATTCAGTTATGATTGCTTAGGAGCAATTCCAATGCAGGATTATATTGATGACCCAAAGGCTGGTGATGAAAAATACAGTAAATTATTAACAGATAAAAATTGGAATTCTAAAGATGTAAAACCGGTCTGCAATATCTGTGATAAGTTTTCACTCTCTACTAGTGATTTACATTTTGCATTAAATGATCAAGAACTAATTCTGCTTTCTAATAGTGAGAAGGGAGAAAAACTTTTAACTGATTTTGATTTGAAAGCAGAAACAGATCTAACAAAATGGCAAAATTACATAGAAGAACAAAAGACAATCAAATTAAAAAATAGAGAAGAAACTTTTGAAATCATTAAAGGTATGGTTGAAGGATTTGAAAATTTAACCGAAACTTTTGCTAACTGTATTGGTTGTCATAATTGTAGCAGTTCCTGCCCGATCTGTTATTGTCGTCAGTGCTACTTCGATTCTTCAGTATCCAAACCAAATTCAGATATTGTTATGATGCGTGCTGAAGACAGAGGTGCTGTCTCATTGCCTCTT
>JAUVKM010000064.1 GCA_030596265.1 Candidatus Cloacimonadota bacterium | reverse complement strand
TGAATTCACTACCGAATACACAATGAAAAATGGACAGAAAGTAATTCTGAGAGCGATCAAACCAGAAGATGAATTTATGGAAAAAGAGATGTTCTCCAATTTCTCCGAACGTACTCAAAGATTCCGCTTTTTCCAACTGATAAAACATATTTCCCATGAACAGCTTGTTCGGTATACACAGATTGATTATGATCGTGAAATTGCCATTATTGCCGAAGTTGAAGAAGATGGCAGAAAGAAAATGGCTGGTGTAGTTCGTTTGATCGCAGATCAATATAATGAAACTGCAGAATATGCAATTGTTATTGCTGATCCTTGGCACAATCTGGGACTTGGAAATAAATTCACAGATTACATTCAAGAAATTGCCCTGAAAAGAGGAATTCAAAAGATCTATGCGAATGTTATGGCAACAAATCACATTATGCAGCACATGTTTAAAAGCCGTGGGTATAAAATGGAACGAATTGAAGATGGTTATTATGCAGAATTAGTTATTAACGATTCTAAATAATCTGTAATCTTGCGAATGGTCTTGACCTTCGCAATGATTGAGTTATATTAAATTACCATTGCGGAGGTTGAAATATAAATCGTTTGACAAAATTAAATCAATATCCGATTTATAAATATGAATACTGTTTAGTTTTAGAAGAAAACTTGAAATGTAAATATTGAGTATAAGAAATTTGCTAAAAGGGATATAATGAAAAGAATATTAATTTTATTCAGCATCATCACTTTGATCTCCTGCTCTTATACAACTGTTAAATACACACTTGATCGACCTGCCGCAGTTGACCTTGGAGTACATACTAAAATAGCTATCATCAACGTAAAACCATTTCGTGATTCCACCTACTACATAATTAACGCTAAGAACATTAGTGATCGAATTGAAGTTGAACTCATTCAAACACAACACTTTGAAGTGCTTGATAGACAACATATGGAATCTCTACTTTCCGAACAAAAACTCTCACTAACAGGATTAATGAATGAAAGCTCAACTGTCAAACAGGGTAACTTCACAGGTGCCACAATACTTCTTCATTGCACAATAAACAAGGATTCATACAATGAGACTTACACAAAAGAATTCCAAATTGATAATAATTTACTTCCACATAGATATCATACTAGATATGGTGAATATTCACTAAGTTTATCTTTTAAAATAATTGATATCGAAACCTCAGAAGTTCTATCACTTCTTACTCTTTCACATGTTAGTGACTATACAACTAAAGCTGATTGGGATACCGCACCTGTAATTATTACTGAAGAACTTTTTGAACAATCTCTTACGATAATTATTAATAAATTTATCTCTAAAGTGAATCCAAGAAGAGAAACACTGAAATTAAAATTTGAGTTAGATTCTGATCTACCTGAGATAAACCAAGCAGTATCCTATTTCCACATAGGCGAGATTACCGATGGACTTACTATTTTAGAAAATCTTCGCAATAAACCGAATCTAAAGCCAAAGATACTTGCAAAAATTGAGTATGATATTGGTATGGCTCAATTAATTCTTATGAAATACGATTTGGCTATAGAGTCATACAAAAGAGCAATCAAATTATATCCATCAAATAATAGATACCATAAAGCCATTAAGAATGCAAAATATGAAGTAGAGATGTCAAAAGATATGAGTACTTCAGAAAATGATTAGTTAGTATTGAATTATACCACAGTTATCTTCACAGTTGATATCATTTGTTCGCTCAATTAAAAAGAGAAATGTTATTTCAAATTTGAATAAATTCAATAAATTAAAAAGCCGATCCGTTTATTAAGCGAATTGGCTTTTTAACAATAAATATATTATTACTTATTTAACTTTAAAAATTTCCTCGATCATTTGTACAAAATTTTCTTTCGGAAGTGCACCGGTTGACATCTGTGGCTGCTCTCCTACCGGAATAAATAGGATTGAAGGAATACTGCGAATTCCGAATATACTTGCAAGTTGTTTTTGGTCTTCAGTATCTATTTTGTAAATTTTTACTTTCCCATCATATTCAATTGCCAATTCTTCCATAATTGGTGCAACTTGTTTACAAGGTCCACACCAATCTGCATAAAAATCTATAATTGCTGGTATTTTACCCTTATAATTCCACTCTGTTTCATTCTCGAAATCGAAGATTTTCTCTTTAAATGTTTCCAATGTTAAATGTTCGGGCTTCATCTTAATTTCTTCTGCAATCAATGGAATTATCAGCATTAATGCTAATGATAACACTATTATTTTCTTCATCTTCTCTCCTATTTTATAGCCAACATTCTGTCGATCTTAGCTTTATCAAATCCAACTATCGGACGATTATTTATCCACATTTGTGGAACGCCCTGTTGTCCGGTTTTACGTATCATGTCCCTGGCAGCTCTTTGATCTCTAGAGACATCAACATCTTTAAAACGAATTTTATTCTCTTTGAGATAACTCTTTAACTTCCTACACCATGAACAAGTTGGTGTGCTAAAAACTACAACGTTTTTCATTTTAGTTTATCCTTAAAATAATTTTATAAAATCTAAACTACTTCAAGAACATCTTTGATAGCTGTTACTATAGACTCTTTCGGAAGAGCACCAACAGACATTTGTGGTTTATCATCCTTAGGGCAAAATAACATTGATGGTATACTGCGAATACCAAATGCAGCAGCCAGTTCCTGTTGATCTTCAGTATCTATTTTATATATATCTACTTTGCCTTCATATTCTTTAGCAAGTTCTTCTAAAACAGGTGCAACTTGTTTGCATGGTCCACACCAATCTGCATAAAAATCGATAATACAAGGTTTATCACCTTCAAATTTCCAATCTTTACTTGCCTCATAATTAAAAACTTTTTTCTGAAAAGTCTCTTTTGTTAAATGTTCCATTTTCTCTCCTATTAAGAATCTGCTTTCAGTTGTCATCCAAAAACATTTTATCCTTATTTCTTTTTTATTTATTATTAATATAACTAAATATTACACAATGTCAAATAAATTAATATTAACTATTTTTTTTGTTCATTTAAGTCTACTTCAAACAAGCCTTTAATACTATCTTTGGCGTACTTTTCACCATCGTTTAGTACTTGCAAATAATGCACTATCTCATCCAATATTTCATCTGATTTCACATGCTCAAAATGTGCTCTATTCAAGAAAAGTTCCACTTCCTCAGATTTGTGTTTCATTATATCAAATGCCATCTCTGCTGCTGCTTTATTGTTTTCTACAACCCATTTTGTAGCTTTTTCTAATTCCTCTACAAATACTTCAGCAACATCAGGATGCTCTCTTAAAAATTCACCTTTAAAGATCAATCCTGCATTTGGAATGTTACCAATTTTATTACCGTCCTCTTTCCAAAGTTGACTATATGATATTGATTCATAAGCATCTTTTGCATTATACATAGCATAACTTGCTTCCGGTTCACGCAACAGAACGGTATCGCTTTTCTCAGCGATAAAATCGTTTTTTATCTCTTCAGGACGTCCAAATGGATCTCCAAAAGTAAATTCAAAGTCATCAATATTATATCCATTCGCTTCAATTAGATGCTTTGTCATAACCATTGGAGGAGCCTGTTTAAAGAGTGGCACATTAATTTTATGACCTTTGATATCTGCAAAGTTTTTTGCATCATAACCACGCGTAAGCAGATGAAAATTATCCCAAATATTTATGGAATACATTTTTATATCTACACCTGAAAGATACAATTTAGCTGCTGCTGCTACTGCCGAAAATGTAATATCAGCTTTTTTATTCATAACCCAAGCCATGTGTTTTTCCGTCTTTTCCCAAACTTTCAATTCTTTAATTTCAATTTTATCCATCAATCGTTTTGATTGTAACATTTTCATAATAATTGGGTAGGTTATAGGAGTAGCAGATTGGATAACTACAGAAACTTTATCTGTTTGCTGAATTGAATCTTTATCTTTAGTAACTGTTTTGAAAAAATAGATGAAGAATCTGAATGTCTCTTTTTGCTCAGTGAAATATTCAAATCCCATTCCTGTAAGCATATTGATAAGTGGTGTAGGTTCGAACATTTGCTTTAGTACAAAACCTTCACCTTGCTGTAATGATTGAGCTTTTTTCACGATTAATTCAAACGGATCTTCTTTCATTCCTATAGCATTGATCTCTTCAAATTGCTCAACATAATCCTTCCAATTCTCGTTGGTTAGTTTTTCTGCTTTTTTATATTTGATGAAAAGATGAAATTCACCATTTTTTAATTCTTCCAAATAGAAAGTATTCCCATTTTCTTCCAACATTCTTTTTAAAGGTACCGGATCAAAATCGTTGATTACCTGTAAAGTTTGATCCTTCTTCAGTTTTTTTTGTTTCTCGATTATTTTTGGAAGAAAGAAACTATCAAGCTCTCGTACATCAAAAATAACAAGCTGTTTTATTTCATCTATCCAAGTAGGTTTAACTGATTTACTTTTCTTCTTCTCTAATTCCTTTATACATTCAGGAAATGATAGATATAATTTATCTTCATTTCCAATTTCATTATTTAATGTATGAAGCAATTCACAAATTGAGATCTTCCCCACTTTTGCAACGTCATTAAAAGTTGCCCATTTTGATACGATCCCGAATATTTTATTGTTCTCTAATTTGCTGAATTTTGGAGACATACCCATTAAAACTTTTTTTAATTCAGGATGCTCTTTTAATGCAACACTAATTTTTGTTTTACCTAAAATTATCATTATTTCTCCCTTTGCTTTTGATACTCATTCTCATTAACAGGTTATAAGAAAAGGCGGATATTCCGCCTTCATATAAATCTACTTTTGAAGATATTCTATTGCATTTAAAGCTGCAATTGTACCATCTGAAACTGCTGTAGTGATCTGACGAATTTTCTTGATGCGTACATCTCCGGCAGCAAAAACACCTTCGATATTTGTCTGCATATTTTCATCGGTTAATATTTCTTCTCTTGCGCTAAGATCAATAATATCTTTAACTTTACCTGTATTGGGTATGTAACCAACGTAAACAAAAACGCCATCGGTTTTTAATTCGCTGGATTTGCCTGTTTTCTGATTCTGAATTATTACGCCTTCTACTTGCTGTTCACCCAGGTATTCTGTAATTTCCGATTCCAGGATAAACGATATTTTATCATTTCTTTCTGCCTGCTTAATAGCATGATCAGTTGCCTGAAAATTATCAAATTGATGAATGATAGTAATTGATCTCACCCATTTTGTAAGTGAAACAGCTTCTTCTAAGGCAGAGTTTCCACCACCCACAACTATCACATCTTTATCGGTATAAAAATCTCCATCACAAGTTGCACAATAAGAAATTCCAAAACCTTTGAATTTATCTTCGTTTTTTGCACCTAGCTTTCTCGGTTTTCCCCCGGTTGCCAAGATCAAAACATCGGATGTAAAAACTTCGTCATCATCTATCTCTATCATTTTCTTTTTGGAAGTAAGGTCAAGTTTGGTTACTTCAACATTAGATTCAATATCGCAACTAAACTCTTTCGCTTGTTTTTTCATGATCAGTGAAATATCTCTGCCGCTTGCTTCTAAAACCCCGGGATAATTTGCTATGGCATGCGTAAGAACCATTTGTCCACCAATCGAACCTTCATTGATGATCAGCGCTTTTAGGTTTGCACGAGCTAAATATATCCCTGCAGTAAGCCCAGCAGCTCCAGCTCCCAAAATTATTGCATCATAATGTTCTGCATTCATAATTTTTTCCTTAATTTGATAAAACATAGGAATGTTCTTAAGACCTTCCTATTGTTTGGTAAAAGGTCTTTTTCAACTTAGAACTCAACATTCCGAAGAGCTGTTGCACATTCGGAAGTTGCCTCATTATACCAAATGCTCTTCTATTAATGTTTTGATCTGCTTTTTATTCTGAATACTGGTAGTAGCTTTCACAGCTTTTCCATTTTTATAATAGAATGTAAATGGAAGACCCATAAATCCTCTTGCTAATTCATGATTTCTCAGAATATGAGCATTCGGATCATCAAAATCCATATCGAAAAATTTCACCATTTCATACTTTTCTTCCAGATTTTCCATAACATCGTAAACAGGAAGACACATCGGCCCCATTCTACCACAACAGATCATCACGTTTTCATTACTTTCAATAACTTCGTTGAATTCCTCAACACTTTTAATGTGCTTCAAATTTGTTCCTAACATTTTTTCTCCTTTGTCGCGCCGTAATTCAATTTTTTTGAACGTAGGCGGATTCTTTTTTTAAATTATTTATCAACCTCAGAATGTGTGCAGCACTTCCGAGTGTTGATTTAACTTCAATAAACATTCCGATGAGTTTCATGCAATCGGAAGTTTGTTATTCTTCTATACAAATTTCTTTTTTGATAATATGTTTTATAGTTTGGAAAATCAATATCGCAATAAGAATATTCAATATCCCAAAGCCAAAATATGCAGTGTATTTGAAAAACTCCATGTGGGTTTTATGGAACATCAACATTGTAGCAATTGTAAAAGCTGAGATCGGAAATGAAAATGCCCACCATGAAAGATAGTATTTTATTTTTGTAAAATATCTTATTTGTGTAAGAAGTAATATTGCGGTAAACAATGTAAAATAATACAATATTTTAGCAAATGGATCAATTACTCCCGTCAATTTTACATACGCGAGAAATCCCACAGCTTGCGGAGCCATCAGCAAGAATAAAGTTGGAAGCATTTTTTCTGCAATTTTAGAATGAAAAAAAGCCCGATAGAAAAAAATCGTGAGCAGTACGATCCATAAGATGAGACCAACACTAAAATAAAACCAGGAAATCTCCTTAGAAAAGAAACTTACTTCTGAAACCGGAATTAAAATATTCCCCACTGCAGGGATGAACCACGATGGGTTGAAATGAGTTATTTTAAAAACATCATGATGCATCCATTTAGAAATTAATGAAAATGTAAAAACTGTTTGGATAATTGTTCCAACTATCCATGCATTCTTTGCTATTATTGGATTTAACCCATAAAGAACTATACTGAACATAATCAGTGTAATCCCAATTGTAGGGAAAAAATTCATCTTTATCGGATGATTATAATCTTCAATTACAACTGAAGTATGTTTCATTAATTTCATTAAGAAAACTAATAGTAATAAAGAAAAAACTCCAACTGAAAACCAGATCAAGATTGAACTGATATTATAAGATAAATGCAGAATCTCTACAGCTTTTTGATTTGCAATTGTAAATCCCAAAAGTCCCAGCATTATGCTGAAAAAAGAGATCGGGAAATTTTTTAACCTATTTTTTTCTATCACGTCATCTCCAAACTTTTACTTATTTTTAATTATAAACTTAACTAAATATTTCACCTTGTCAAATAATAAATTCAGAAGTTTATAGATATCCAATATTTTGTATTTAGAGAAATAAATAAAAGTTTGAGAATAGTAGATTTCGTGAAACTCTTGACCGATAATTGTATTATGCATATTTTTGCAAAATGAAATTGAAATCAGGAAAAATTATATGAAATTTATTAGTAATAAATATATTGTCGCATTAAAAAATGTAATGCTGTTCTCAGCAATAATTCACATAATCATGATTGCAATCTACTCCATAGTCAAATTGAATACAATTAAATTCAATTTTTTTGATATTCTTGATCTTGATCTTTTTTTTCCGAATATAATCAAAGGTAATTTAAGTCAGATATTTTCTATTATTGCTTTTATAATTGTCTATTGTATATTTCTGTTCCTCATTATCCGAAAGGTGAGAAAAAATGAAGACTCTAATTAAATTTTTAACATTTTCCTTAAATAAAGAGAACGCTTAATTAAATTTTTGACATTTTTCTTAAATAAGCTATATTATTAATAAAAATATGGGAGAAATTTAAATGAAGCAATTTAAAGCAGGACATTACGAACAGCAACCATTCTATAAAAGCTTTCAACCTGAAAAGATTAACAGACAATGGTTTATTGATGATATGCAGCTTATAAATCTTTTAAGTCAGGCTGACAGGCAACTCGGCAAACTGGATATGTACTCGGAATATGTTCCCAATATTGATTTGTTTATCAGTATGCACGTTCTAAAAGAGGCAACTCAATCCAGTAAAATTGAAGGAACAAAAACAAATATCGAAGAAGCACTTCTCGATAAAGAAAGTATTAATGAAGAGAAGCGAGAGGACTGGGAAGAAGTACAGAATTATATACAAGCATTAAATAATGCGATAGATAATTTGCAAAAAATTCCTTTTTCATCAAGGTTAATCAAACAAACGCATAAAATCTTGTTACAAGGTGTGCGAGGAAAGTATAAACTTCCAGGTGAATTCAGATCTAGTCAGAATTGGATTGGTGGTGCATCAATAAATGATGCTGTTTTTATCCCTCCTATTCATCATTCAATCGATGAAATTATGAGTGATCTTGAAAATTTTGTTCATAATGAGAATTTGTATCTTCCTGACCTTTTGAAAATTGCTTTGGTTCATTATCAATTTGAAACTATCCACCCTTTTTTAGATGGAAACGGTCGTGTTGGAAGATTGCTGATCACACTTTATTTGGTTGAAAAAGGGTTATTAAAAAAACCGATTCTCTATCTCTCTGATTTTTTTGAAAGGAATAGAACGCTTTACTATGATAATCTAATGCGGGTAAGGGAAAAAAATGATATTACTCAATGGTTTAAATTCTTCCTTGTAGGAGTTATTGAAATAGCTGAAAATAGCATTAAAACATTTGATAATATTTTGAAATTGCAACAGGAAACAGATTTGAAATTACAAACATTAGAAAATAAAGTTGTAAACGCACAAAAGATTATTGAAGCTCTGTATCAACATCCTCTTATCAATGCTCGTAGAGCTAAACTGATTACAAACCTTTCACTTCCTTCTGTTTATACACTACTGGATAAGTTGACTAATCTTGGAATATTGAAAGAAATTACTAATCGGAAAAGAAATAAACTTTTCATTTACGAAAAATACATTAAGATTTTTGAGTAAATCTAAAGACTGAACATAATTGCGTACCGTTTGCAAAAGTACAAAAAAGGAAAAAATGAAAAATCTAATTAAAATATTAGCTTTAGTAATTCTGGCTACAAGTTGTATTACTTGTACAAACAGGAATGACGCTAAGAATGATAAAACAGATAAACTCAAAGAGGTGATCTTGAACGATAC
>JAUVKM010000018.1 GCA_030596265.1 Candidatus Cloacimonadota bacterium | reverse complement strand
CAAAAGTGCTATTGCCAAGACAACAAACATATTATCTGCTATCCAAATATGTATATCTAAAAACTTAAGTAAAATATTAACTATAAATAGTGTTCCAAAAGTCCAAAGGAAAATTCTTGGAATGTGAACCTTGACGATATGATCCCAGAGATGTTCTTCTAAAAAGTGTTCTGGAACGGTGACAACAATAAATAATGCTATCATAGATGTGAGCATTATAGTTACTCTTATCCAATTCCACTCTTGCGGTCCGATCTCACCGGAAACAGTTCCTAATAAGAATATTGTAATTATGATAATCATCAATATGCGAGGAATAGATGATTTCTGGAAATTTGAAAGAAGATTATTATGCGGGAAACAATCGCATTTTTCTTCTTCGTGAAAAGGTAATTTATTGTTGGAAAATTTTGTCTCAAAATGCTTTTTAGAAATAAATTTATCTGTAATAAATCCAGCAATAATTCCAATTACAAAAATTATAGCAGTCAGGAGAATAGCTTTTTGTGGAAACATTGCCAGCATTATAAAAGCTTCATCACCACTGGTTGCAATCATAGCGGTAACTACCGCCCCAAAGGAAATGATGCGATGAGAAAACAAAGTTACAGCTGTAAAAGCTCCCAGACAACCCGGAATAGCTCCTAAAAAAGCTGCCAGAAAATATTGTTTCCATTTGGATTCAGCAAGATCATTCTGCCACAAACCTTTTGTTTGAACATTTATATACTCAATTATCAACATCATCACGAATACAAATCCTGTAATCATTAAAGTGTGTTTAAAAACTTCGATTAATAAATTCATTTTTTCTTAACCTTTTTTAATGTAACACAAACATTCTCGTTTGTGACTACCTCTCAAAGCAGGAGCTTTGAGTTACTTCATTCCTTTCAAAATTATATCATTTTCTTTAACACCGATATTTCTGGCAATAACAGGACATTTTGCTTTTAAAAGAAAAAATATTGATCTGTTTACATTGGATAAACCTTCATAATTTCCCTGACCTTTACTGATTATCATATCAGCATTATTAAAAATTTCTAGGAATTCATCATTACAAAAATCAAGGATTGTACCGGGAGCAGTTGTACCGGAAGAAATGACTTTTGCAACTTTATCAATTCCAATCTGCTTAGTTTCTTTAAGTGTAATATCGTTTATTACCGGAATTTCTCGAACAGCGAAAATAACAGGTTTTCCTAATTGTTCAATCAAAATTTTATCAAAAACTGCTTCTCCCGAATTGTCTCCGATGTAGAGAATTTCTTTTGCTTTATTCAATTCCTGCTTGAATAATTTGTAATCAAAGATGGCAAATTCTTGATGTAAGATCGTTTCTACATCTTTTACTATATTAAATTCTTTATTCACTCCGAGATCGATCACATTTCCTGCAACGGCAAGCCGAATAGCTGTTAGAAGACTGTCATCCGATGCCTTGACCTTCTGTTTTAGTTCGGGATATAAATGCAGCGCATGTTCGATATTTCTTTCTTTGATCTTTTTGTAAGGATCAAGATTACCTGTAATTTCACTGACCTTCTTATAGATTAGTGCTCCGGTTTCTGGTGGAGTATTTTCCATTGGAATTTTCTGGATCAGCATTCCCACTTCATCCAATAGCCTCTTTATTTTAGGTTCATCATTTGTAGCAATTCGTCCTGTTCGTAATGCCTGATTCATAAAACAAGGCAGACAATCAAGATAAGTTTTCATCTAGTTCTCCATCCGATAACATATTATCAGGATGATAAATCCCTTTTTCTTCTTTTTGAAAACAAAAACAATTTAGTCAATCATTATGGCAATATTTTTCTACCCATTTTTTATCTAATTTACTTTACCCTAAAAAATATTTTATTGAGCAAACAAAATACCATTTACACTCTTTCTATACATTTGTTTTTCATACTTTTGTTAGAATTTCAGCACCTTCGTCTGTGACTAAAATTGTATGTTCAAATTGTGCACTTAAACTTCTATCAGCAGTTGTTACTGTCCAACCATCTTTTTGAGAAGTTTTCACTAGATATGAATTCCCCATATTTATCATTGGCTCAATAGTGAATACCATTCCTTTGCGGAGACGAATTTTATTATCCAGTGTGAAATGATGAAAAACCTGTGGTTCTTCGTGAAATTCTCGTCCAATGCCATGACCATTATAATCACGAACAATAGAATACCCAAATTTTAAAATATATCTTTCAATAGTTTTACCAACTTCATATAAATAATTTCCGGGTTTTACAGCATTAATTCCTCGATACATCGCGTTTTCTGTCCGTTTTACCAAATTTTGTATCTGATCATTTACATCTCCAATTATATATGTACGAGATGTATCACCGTGAAAACCATCTAAAATTACAGTTACATCGATATTTACAATATCACCACTTTTCAGAATATCTTTTTGGGATGGAATTCCGTGGCAAACAACATTATTAATCGAAGTGCAGATACTTTTTGGAAATCCATTGTAATCTAATGGAGCCGAAATTGCTCCGTGTTTCTTCGTGAAACCTTCACAAAGATCATTCAGATAAAGAGTTGTAACACCTTCTTTTACAAATGGTTCAATGTAGTTTAATAGTTTTGCAGCCAGTTTTCCAGCTTTTCTCATTTTTCCTATTTCTACAGTATTTTTAATTTTAATCATGTTGATCTCACTACTATAATGTTATGTTCATAAAAAATTCAGGAGTTTTAGGTTGTCTGCATTTTTCGTGTAAACTTTTAGCGGATTCAATAATTTTTTCATCATCGATTGTTAGTGCTTTTTGTGGACAAACTTTTACGCAAGCATGACAATAAATACAGAGATCTTCATCAAAATCTATACTGTTTTTCAATATTGAGATTGCATCTACCGGACACACATTTTCACACAATCCACAGAAATCACAAAGATCCATATCAATTTTAGGTTTAACTTTTAGCTTCTTGGATAGTTCTTTATACGGATAATTTCCGGGAACTTGAATTTTTTTGTCTTCTTCAAGTTTTGTTCTAATCTGCTTTCCAAAATCTTTGGCAATTTTCAGATCTTCTGCATTTGGTCTTCCCTCTGCAATAGGATATTTGGAACTACTAAACGAATGAACTCCAATAAAAGCTGCTGCTGCAATCGGGGAAAATCCAAGCTCAATCACCAGATATTTTAGTTCTAAAAGCGCATCGTCATAATGACGATTTCCATATACAACTACTAAAATTGCATTAGTATTTTTGCCTCCTATTTTTTTTAATCTCTGTAAAGCTACTAACGGGATTCTACCAGAATAAACTGGAATTCCTATTAGCACGTTATCATTCTTACTAAATTGTAACCTTGGAATATTTTTATTTTTTGTTATGTTTATGTCACGAAAATTTCCATATTCCATTCCCGCAGCAATTGCTCTCATAACCTTTTGTGTTCCACCTGTAGGTGAAAAATATATCAAACTTAAATCATTATTTTTCGAAATCATTTTCAACCTTTTAGTTTTCTTAGTTTTCTAAAGTTCTCAGATGTTCTTTCAGTAAATTCATTATGATAAAGCAATGATGCAGGATGAGATAATGGAAAAATTTTATAATTTTCTGCCACAAATATTTTCCCGATCAATTCAGGGAATTCTTTTTTGGAAAACTTCTTCAATCCATTTTTTTCAAACATATATTTGGTAGCATAATAACCAAGAGGAGCTATTATTTTCGGAGCAATTTCTGCTATTTCCATTTCCAAATATTTGGAACACGTTTTTATCTCTCTTTGTTTTGGCCTTCGGTTTTGTGGAAGATTACACTTTATCAAATTTGTCATATAAATTTCATCTCTGGAAATCTGAGAGTATTTAAACAATTTATCAAGCATTTTTCCTGAAGGTCCCACAAACATTTTATTTTCTTTATCTTCCAATTCTCCCGGAGCTTGGGCTATCAGCATTATTGCTGCATCTTTGTTGCCTTCACCTGCCAAAGCATTTAACCGAGTTTTAAATAATTCGCAAAGTTTACAATTTTGAAGTTCTTTTTTTGAATACATATTAAAACTCAAATACCTCTCCAACACCACCTTCAATGTATTTTTCAGGATGTAGTATTTTAATTTTATTCTTGTATTTCGTGCAATGTGCAGGACAGATTTTTTCGATATTTTCAAGAATTTCAAATTCCTTAAAACCGTGTAACCCGCCGATAATTGCATAGACATTCCCGAATTTTGAGACCAAATCAATAATATTTCTGACTCCTGGATGTCCGCAGCCGATTATGAGTGCAAGACCTTTCTCGGTTTTAATTGCTAAAGATTGTTCTCGTTCATCTAATTCACCAGTGAGGAAAATATTTTTGTAAATTTCTGTAGGTTTGTCATAATATTTTATGTCATTCGGATACCGAATTCCACGGAAGGAAATCGGTATATGAACAATTGCTTTATGATTCAAATTTAAGAATGTAGAAAGTCCGCCGATATGATCAAAATCGGGATGTGAAATGATAATATCATTAATTGATTCTGGATCAATTTTCAGATTCAGCATATTCTCCAGCAGTATTTTTCCGTTTCCACCTGTATCAAACAGAATATTCCTCTCTTCTGTTTCAATAAAACACGACCATCCCCAATCCTCGATCAAATTGGGTTTGTTTGTTGTATTATCGTAAATTATTGTAATTTTCATATTAATTTTCCTCCAATTGGTTAAGTAATTTTATCATTATTTCAGTTGCTTTACCTTCTAAGAAAATATCGGTTATTGTATTTGTATAATTTGATGGCAAAATATTTACTTCGATTATCTTCACATTATTTCTTTTTGCTTCAATTGGAATTATAGAAGCAGGCATAATTTCACCTGTAGTACCAATAAGAATAAAAACATCAGCTATTTCGGCTTCAGTAAAGGAATTTGTTCTTGCCGGTTCTGGAATTGGCTCACCAAAAAAGACAAAATCAGGTTTAAGAACAGTTCCACAATCTTCACATTTCGGCGGCAAATATGATAGATCAATATTGTTTGCAGAATAAATTTTGTTGCAATTTGTGCAAAGTAGATTTTGAGAAGTTCCGTGAAATTCATATACTTTTTTGCTCCCGGCTTCTTGGTGAAGATTATCAATATTTTGTGTAATAACAAAATTAATATAACCCGATTCTTCCATCTCCGCAAGGGCAAGATGAGCTGCATTCGGTTTTACTTTTCCAAAGAAATCATAAAATATTTCCTTAATAAGTTTCCAAGATTCAAGAGGATTTTGCCGGAAATAGTTAATATCTAAACATATCGGATCGAATTTGTTCCACAATCCATTTTCTCCACGAAAAGGTGGAATGCCGCTTTCCACAGAAATTCCTGCTCCCGTAAAAGCTGTAACGTGTTTTGCATTCTTGATAAGCTTGGCAGCTTTTTCTATCATTTAGAATTCCTTGAAAATCCTTGCTAACGATTTTCCGGGTGCTTGAATATCTAAATCGAGAAAATATCCGAACGGAGTTTGAAAAACTTTGTAACCGGAATCTTTTAATCTTTTCTCAGCTCGATCAAACATCTCTTTGGTTATTGTCTCATCTGCTTTACTCATCGATAAATGAGCAAAAGAATGTAAAATTATATTACTTGATTTATTTTTCTTTGCTGCCCATTTCAGATTTTTTATCATTTTGGTCTCCGCTTTGGCAATATCTTCTTCATCTTTTTGCTCTACTTGAATAAAACCAACGAGTACATTTTCAATCTGTTTATTCTCTTCGTAACTCTCTACTGATTCCAAATTTTTGATGTTGGTATTATAGGCAAATTTGTCAGCATAGATCATTAATAATTTCATATTTAAATCCTTTTTTTTGCTTTTAATAAACGGATGTGTTTTCCTAAAGATAATTTTTTTTGGAAATCTCTAAAACCAAATTCAGATAGTATTTGTTTCCAATCTCGTTCCACATATTCAAAAGCGTATTTGCATTCGATGATTTTGAAAGGAATTCTAAAATAAAGCGGTGTTTTCTCTGTAACAAATTCATTGAAATCAAGTATAATAAATTCACCATCTTCTTTTAAAGCATTGAAAGCATTTTGGATTATATTTTTCTGAATTTCAAAAGGAAAGCCATGCAATACGAAAGAGATAAATACTTTATCATATCTTTTTTCGAACTTAAAAGGTTGGTCGATTCGCTGATTAATTATATTAATATTCTTGAACTTTTCTGTTTTGTTTTTAAATTGAGCAATCATTAGATCAGAAATTTCCAATCCCAGAATTTCACCTTTATCGGAAATATACTCATTCATCAAAAGTGCATTTCTGCCCGTTCCTGAACCAAAATCAAGAATTTTATCATCTTGAAGAATCCCCATTGATTTGATCGCTTTTTTTATAAATAGGCTATAACCGCCAAACGTCATAATGTTCATTATTTTATCATAAAATTTTGCTGCAAAGCCTTGAATTTCAACACCAGAATTAGGATAGAACTTACTCATATTTTTTAACTCCTATTATCTACAATTTAATTTTCTTATAAAGACAAAACTTGTGAAAACGATTAAAGAGACAACAATAAATGTTATATTATATCCCCAGACAGATATTAAAACACCGGCAATAAGTGGGAAAATTGTCGGCAGAATACTTCCAGCACCGGAAATTCCTGTATAAATTGCCCGATTTTCATTACTAGATATTTCTACTAAAATTCCATTTCTGGCAATTCCAAAAGCTGTAATAAAAACTCCGGAAAGAACAAAAATTAATTGATATACAAAATAATTATTACTAAAGATCAAGCTTAAAATTGGCAGAGATGCACCAAATACAAAACTGAAATATAGTAATTTCTTATATTCAAATTGTTTGGATCTTTTATAAAGAATCAGGCTGGTTATCAACATTCCGATTATTTTAAATAGAAGAATATTGCCAATTAAGCCGGCACTTAATTCAAAATTTTTCTTAGCAAATAATATCATGAAAGGAATAAAACTAAAACCAAGACCTAAAAGGTTTATGATAAAGAGATAATTTTTGAGATTAGAATTTTGTGATATTTCCTGCGGGATCATTTTAAAAAATTGTAAAAAACTTCTCTTCTTTTTTACTTGTACACTTATTTCCTTGATCTTCCAAAATCCTAAAGATGCGACAAATAATAATATTCCTGCCATCAAAAGCAATATCCCATAATTCTTAGGATATGAAAAACTTTTGAGCAGGGCACGTACAATAATGGCTGAAGCAAAAATTCCTAAACTGCTGATTACTTGTTTTAAAGAGAAAAACTGCTTGCGTTTATTATCTATTATAGACTTGCCAATAATATCAGTATAAGAAATACTAGCAAAAGAGCCGCTGAAAGAGAAGATCGAAATTAGAATAAATATAGATAAAATAAGTAAATTGTTGCTGATCGCATTTGATCTGAAAAGAATAAGAGCTAATAATATCAGCGTGATAACTCTTAGACTAATTGCTATTATAAGTGGCTTTTTTTTATGCATTTTGTTAGATAAAAAACTTGCAAAAACAATTTGCATCAAACCAGATCCTCCAACCATTATAGTAGTCAGAATTCCCAATAAAATGGCACCGCCACCAGCTTTTATCAGCATTGAAGGAATGATTGTGTGAACATCCATAAAATTGGAAGCAAGCGAGAGAAAAATTCCGTGCCAGATGAAAGCTCTGAAATTAACTTTTGAGATATTTTCTGTTAAACTAAGATTCATTTTTATTTAATCTGTAATTTACTGGTAAAGATATGAATTACATTCCTTTCCAGGCACTTTGTTCCATTGTTAGAAATTTTTGTAATTCTTTCTGTGTCATTACTGTTTTTTCAAAATATACTTTAGCTTTTATGGCTTCTAACGGCTGCTTTATGCTTTGAATAAGCATATCCAGAATTGGAATATTCAAAGCCGGTAAAGCCATAATAATATGCACATTGTTATCATCTATTTTATAAGATTTGATTATACCGAGAGCATAGAGTGAATAATTGATCGCAGGATGCTCTATCTTAGTAATCATTTCAATTACCTCTCGTTTAAAATTTATGTTTCTCTCCATTTTTTATTGTGATGCTAACGAACCCATTGGATCCCATGGTTTCAAAATGATTGGTTCTAATTCCCAGGCTTTTTTTAATTCTTCAGAAAGATATTTTTTATTGATCACAACCTGATAAGTGTATTCTTCAAACCACTTATCACTCATCACAAAATAACCTTTCTCACCGTTTTTTTCACCCCAACTATTTTCTACTTTCCATCTATTCGGAACATTATTGATTAGGTTAACGCCAGTAAACACCATTGCGTGAGTCATTAAACTTTCTCCGTAATCAAGTCGTCCTGCTTTATCAAGATCGAATTTAGCTTGAAGCGCATTTTCATAATCATAAATATTATCAGCCAAAATGCCATTTTCTCTTTTCATCTTCTGCCCGACATCACTGCCAAACCAAACAGGAACTCCATCTTTAAGCTGAGCTAATGCTAACCCTTTGAAAGTTTTTACATCGACATTAAGATATTTTACCCTGTTTCCTCCTACTACATTTCCCAGATATTGAACCGTAAAAGTGTGGTTATATGGTTTATCTCGTGTAGGAGCATTGATAACACTGATATATTCTTTTAGATCAAGATCAACATATTTTGCATAGAATTCTTTTGGCGTTATATTTACATCACGATGGAATTTTTTATCTTTATTGATATATTCAAATGTGAATTCTTCGGGTGGAATTCCTAAGAACATTGTTAACAAACGATAAAATTCAAACACTATTTCTTGTTTAGCACTTTTTAATTTATCAAATGGTTTACCGTTACGATGATCTTCTCGTAATATTGATGCATATCCTCTGAGTTTTAATGTAAGAATTTGATTCATTCTGTCAGAATTACTGCTGGCAAAGGTTTCCGGCATAGTTCCTTTGGGAACAACTCCGTATTTTTCGACAATACTGGTGAACATATCCCACTGCCCGCCATCATTCAGCGGTGCATTTAATAACCACATAATAATTCTTGAATCTGTTTTTTCATCTAAGGTTTCCAGAATATTTTCCAGAAAGTAATTCGCCTTTTCTATTTTATCAAAGAACATCTGGTAAGTCTGGGAAAGTTCAAAATTTTTCAGTTTAAGTTCTTTCATAATTTTAAATCTCATAGTATTCAATCCGGCAAATAACCAGCATCTACCGCTTTTATTCTGGGATGTGATCTTTCCTGTTTTTAATTCCAGAGAAAATGTATGCTGCATATCTGTTTTAGATTTGTGGTTTAAAGCAACTTCATCAAGTCCTACATTCAGGATACTGTTTCTGATGGCATTGTCGTTTTTCATCTTCAGGGTTTTCGATTTCATTTCATCATAAAAATTTTTGTTAATTCGTGCTCTTTCTTTTAACATTTCAGCTCCTCTATATTTTTATTTATAACTCTTTTGACCGGTTTTGATCTCTACTTTCAAAATATTCTCAAATGGAATTAGGAGCAGGCATAATTGTTACTGTATGTACACCATGGATTAGTAGCAAAATCAAAATTCAAATCACCATTTGAATTAATAGTTCTAATATTATTAATATCTGACAATTTTGCTTTTTCAGCAATTTTTCTAAGGGAATTCTCATTTTCATCAATGGCAAAAACACTTCCCTTCTCACCGGTTACAATTGCTGCAGGAATTGTATAGTTCCCATCGTTACAGCCAAAATCGAGAATATTATTGCCTTCTGCAATTCCAACCTTTTTCAGGAAATCAACACCTGTTTTACTTTCCCAATCTGATAATTTGATCATATTTCATTTAGAATGAAAGATGTTTTCTATCTTCACCTTTTTCCCATTCTTCGTAGATTTTACCAATGCTTTCACAGACCTTGCGAATTCCTACATCTAATTCCTCATCTTTTACAACGATACAAACAAATTTTTTCTTAATTCGTTTAATATTAGGTCCGAATATTTTTGATACTACCACCGAAATATTTTCCTCAAGAAGTAGATTACTAATACCTTTAGCTTTTTTAGGATCTGCGTGAACATCTTCCTCTTCTTCCGTAGTGTTGCTGATCTTTTTTATAAATTCAGCATTCTTATCATCAATTTCATAAATATAATAATATTCTGCATCACCAAAATGACGACCCATAAATGTTTTACCATTATCTGTTGCAAATGCTACTTTAAATTTTTGCATTTTGTTCTCCTATTAAAAGCTTATAAGCTCATAAGGAAAACTTCCGAAGTTATTGGAAACTTCGGAAGTTTGAAATTCAATAATTATTTCAATTCTCCATTTTTATAAGCATCATACGCTTCTTTTACAGTCATTTCACCTGCTCCGACATATACCTTAGTACCTGTTTGAGTAACAACCGCTGCTGCATTTCCACCAGGTCCGTTGCCTGTTATAAGTACATTCACGCCAAACTCTGTCATTTTTTGTGCTGTTTTGGGTCCGGCTCCATGTGCTTCATTGGCAATTGCTCGGTTATCATAAGTCTGTACTTTTTCAGTTTCTTCATTATAGATAAAGAAAAACTCTGTTCTGCCAAATCTTGGATCCATTTTAGAATCCCATTCTGTTCCTTTTGCTGTTAATAAGATTTTCATATTTTTTCTCCTTTTTTATTATAATGTAGGACATATCATTTTGATGCGTCCGAACAGTTACGATTCAATCTACAAGACTGAACCTGCGTATATTTCAGCAACGGACAATACAAACAAAATACAAAATTAATTTATCTTTTTTTAGTTCGTATTGTTGGTTTTGTTAGATGCTATATCTCTTTTATCTTTTTCCAACTATCTTCTAAAATCTGTTTTATCTTCCCATTATCAAATTCTACAATCGTTTTTCCCTCCGTCATTGCTTTTGTGAAGTTTTCATCATAAGGAATGCTGGCAATGAAATCAATTTTTTCATCTTCTAAAAATTTATGAATATCATTTGTTTTTTTAGAATTGATATCTGCTTTATTTATGATGCATCCTGCTTTGATACCGAATTTTTTTACAAGTTCATAAACTCGTTTCAAATCGTGGATACCGGAGACAGAAGGTTCTGTAACCAGCACAACATAACTGGCACCGGAAAGTGACGAGACAACAGGGCAACCAATTCCCGGAGAGCCATCTACAATAACAATGTTCTTCCCTTCTATTTCTGCTAATGCTTTTGCCTCGTTCTTAACTTTTGCAACTAATTTGCCGGAATTCTCTGCACCGATCCCCAATTTTGCGTGAACCATTTTTGTGCCTGTTTTCACGTTGGATAAATACCATTTTCCCACATTTTGCTCATTCATACTTATGGCATCGGATGGGCATACAAGTGCACAATATCCGCAACCTTCACAATCAAGAGGTTGAACGACGTATTCATTATCAATAACAGGAATTGCATCCCAACGACAAACCTCTGCACACTTTCCGCATTTAATACATTTTTCCTGATCGATCTCAGCAAGTACACCGCTATAAAAATCTTCAGATCTTTTCCAATCCGGCTGCATTAAAAGATGCATGTCAGCAGCATCTACATCACAATCTGCTACAATAATATCTTTTCCACCAAGATAAGCAAAAGAAGCAGTTATTGATGTTTTTCCTGTTCCGCCTTTCCCTGAAATTATTACGATTTCTTTCATAATGCACTCTCCTGCTGATATTTGGAAATGAATAAAATTATGTTTTCAAGTTGAGCTTTTACTTCCGGGATTTTAGTGTAGATTAGATTTCCATCCGAATATATCTCTGCGATCTTTCTCATATTGGGGATTTTAGCAATTATGGGAATACTGTTTTCTTTACAGTATTTTTCAACATTAGCATCACCGATTCCAAATCTGTTGATAATTACTCCAAGATCCTTTTTCAACTTTTTCATTGTTTCCACAGCCAATTTAAGATCGTGTAATCCGAAAGGTGTTGGTTCTGTAACAAGCAAGATAAGATCAGCATCTTTTGTAGCTTCAATTACAGGACAGGAAGTTCCCGGAGGAGCATCGAATATCTTAATCATTTCAGTTGGGAAATTTCCATCTATATAATCCAAGGTTTGCTTGATGAGCGGTACAGCCTGTTCTTCACCAATGATAAGTTTGCTTTCTATGAAATCCAAATTACCTGATTTGAAATGTTTCAATTCTCCCATTTTTTTGGGTTTCATAGGAAGTGATTTTGTGGGACATAATTCACTGCAGGCGTAACATCCGTGACACAATTCAGGGAAAACCATTATCATTTCACCCAGTTTCATCACAGCGTTAAAATTACACACTTTCTGGCAATTTCCGCAAAGAATACAGTCATCTTTTTCCCACTGAGGGATCATTTTAAATTTATCTTCCTGATGAACTATTTCTCCTGAAATGAATAAACCTGAATTTGGTTCTTCCACATCAAGGTCAGTAAGAACAATGGTTTCTTGTTGTGACAACAAAGAAGCCAGATTTGTGGAAACAGTGGTCTTTCCTGTTCCACCTTTTCCACTGGCAATTGCTATTTTCATATTTTTTCCTTTTTCTTGTTTTCTATTAATAAAATAATAGTTTTAATTTTTCTTATCTTCAGAGGGTACAATTAAGACCGGTATTCGAGAGAGAGCAATTAGAGATTTATGAATACTTCCAAACAGAAGATTATGGAATTTTCCATGTTTATGAGAACCAATAACAATAAGATCAGCCTTAAATATATCTGCTTCTTTTAATATATTATCGACCGTTGATCCTTCCATTAAAATACATTCAGCCTCAATCCCATCCTTTTTTAAGTTATTGTGAATTTCGTTCAACCGATCCTCGATTTGTTTTTTATGAACATTGATTAATTCCATCGAGGGTGTTTGATTAAATTCTGTTGTAATTGTAGAAAGATATGATTCTAATGTCTCAGAGTGAACTATAAGTAATTGCCCTCCTGATTCTTTAATCATTTTCTTTGTATAATTAATTACTTTGTCTGTAGAGTCTAAAAAATCGATAGCTGCTAAAATCCTTTTCATAATATCCTCCTCAAATAAAAATCATTCTTTTTCACAATTCAAAAACACACCTAGTGATCGCAGAGATTGTCTCCGGATTTTAAGCCCTCTGAAATGTAAGTTTCCACGAGTCCTTTCAGATTATCTGAACTCAACCCGATGATAACTTCAATATTATTTTGTGCAAAAAGCTGTTGCGCTCTGCTTCCCATTCCACCGGCAATAATTGCTGTACAGCCGAGTTCGCGTAGAAAAGCGGGATGTGAACCCGGTTCGTGTGGTGGTGGTGATACAAATTCTTCATTAATAATCTTGTCGTCTGCAACTTCATAAATTGCAAATTTTTCACAATGTCCAAAATGAGCACATAGATTTCCTCTTTCTGTAGGTATTGCGATTTTTTTGTTCATCTGTCTCTCCTTTTATTTAACTTACTAGCCTTCGTTAATGCTACAACTTAGTAGGCAGATTTTTACAAATCCATAGATTACAAAACAAATATTCTCAACTGTTTTGTATATTCATCCATAGATCATTATCATATTTTACTTTCTTTTTTATATTTTCAAAATTCTTTCTATTTTATTTTTTCAGCGTTTTCTTCATTTACAACCGAAAACTCAGCATCAATAACTTTCTTCTCATTCTGTTTTTCTTCTATTTGTTTTGGGTGAATTACTTTGTTAAATAGCTTTTTGATTTTACTGTCTTCGCTGGTTAGGTCTTTTACAACAGTTCCTGCAATAGCCGTTATCACCGTGCCAATAAAAGAATTTCTCCCACGATGACTTTGATTTCGTTTATTCCGATATTTAAAACCACCGTAATGTCTACCCTCTGTCATATTTAGTCACCTCCCTATAAAATAGCGACAGAGGAGGAGAGATTCAACCCCTGTCGCATTCCACATTACTCGTCCTTTTTCAATTCGGAGAGTCGTGCTTGCATTGTTTTGAGTTCTTCTTTCAGTGCATCCATTTCTGATTTAAGATACTTTTCTTCATCTTTTACTGAATATTGTTGAACTGGATAATTCGGATAATTTGAAAACCCCCAATTTCCGAATCCTCGTCCGTAACCTCTTCCAAAACTACGACCGAACCCTCTTCCAAAACCAGCACCACCGCGTGGAGCTCCTTTTGTGTATCCAGGATTTTCATAACCATTACAATATCCTAAACCTCTACCTGTCACTGGACCCATTCCTTCTGGACCTCTTCTGTCACCTCTTGGCATAATAACCTCCTTATCTGTTTTTTCCCTGTCCTTGCCCTTGTCCTCGACCTTGACCTTGACCTTGATTCTGTCCTCTACCTTGACCCATATCGTTCCCTGCAGATTTTCCTAATCCGCGTCCTGTTCTTGGTCCTTTACCATCTGGACCTGTTCTGTCTCCACTTGGCATAATTATCTCCTTCTTCCTTTATTATTATTACTGCAACATCTTCCATGTCCGAATCCTCCTGCTAGATCTAATAAATTATCTGAACCGCAAGAAGGACATTTAATAATTTCGCTTTCAAAATTTGTATTGAACATATGCCCACAAGAATTACATTTTATTATATTACTTCGGAAGTGTATATTCCCCCCATCAATTTGAAGATGTTTGCCTTCTATAATAAATTCAGCGATCTTCTTACGGGCATTCTCAATCAGTCGTGAAAAAGTGGAACGGGATATTTCCATCTCATCGGCAGCATTATTATGATTCATGCCGATGTTGTCTGCAAGCCGGATTGCTTCATATTCATCAATAGAAAGTTCTATTGAATCTAATGATAGTCTTCTAACTCCAACTGGCTTAAATTCCGTATAGAGTGGAGGTCTGTGCACGATTCTTTGCATTTTCCTTCTAGGCATAAATTCTCCTTTATCAACTTCATGAGACAATATATTGAACATATGTGCAAAATGCAAGTTTTATTTTAAAAAATTTAAAAAAAAAAGCTCCGAATAATATCGGAGCTAAACTAAATACGAATTTAATACGATTACATAATAAATTCTTTGTTTATTCTATCTCTCTTTTCTAGGAATTTAATTTGCTCTTCAATTGTATCAAAAATCGAAAGATCAATTTCCTCAAATTCAGAAGCTGTTGTATTTGTCATTCCCAAAACACTACTAATTATACTTTTAATCTTTTTCTTATTAATATCAGATGCACGTGTAATTGAATATTTTTGCGGAATATTATCGATTATCTTAAAATTATAACTAACAAGTTCCAGTAATCCATTTTTCATTTCTTTTGTAAGAATACGATATTCAAAATTTTGTTCTTTTCCTGCTTTGGGTCGGAAGATAAATATTTTATAGATCTTTTCACCTTTATTGATTTTCAGCATGTATAAATCATTCTTTTGCTCAGAGATATTATTTGATTCCATTATAACCTCTTGTTATTCATTTATAAGATTAATAAAAAAAGGATGAGCAATAAACTCATCCTTATAAGAATATTATTGTTATTAATTTTAGATATCCAGTTCCTCTTTGATCTTAAAAATTAATTCATAATTATGTTTAATGTTAGCATATTCATCACTATTCATCTCTTCTTCGAATTCTTTTATTTCTTGCTCAACTTCTGCGAGAGCTTTTTCCAATTCTGCTTTTTCTTCTGAAGTTAGAGTTTCAACTAATTGAAATTCTAATGCTTCTTTTCCCAGGACCATTTGTTCATACATAGCTTTAGATAATTGAAGACCCACACCT
>JAUVKM010000142.1 GCA_030596265.1 Candidatus Cloacimonadota bacterium | reverse complement strand
CTTGCATTCTCTTCTGTAATTAAAAGCTTTTGTTTTAAGTTCATCATTTACACCTACATTTACTAAATAATTTGACACATAAAATCAATTTTTATTACATATCCAAGATTAAAGTTAATATTTATTATGTCAAATAATTCGGTGTTGAAGGGATATTATGGAGAATAAAAAAGAACTGATAAGACAAATCAAGGCGCTTACCAGAATTGGAATCGCACTTTCGGGTGAAAAGGATATTAACAACTTCTTTAAAATGGTATTAGAAGAAGCAATTAATTTTACTAATGCAGATGGAGGGACGATCTACACACTTTCGGAAAATAAACAAGCTCTTGATTTCACAATAATTTATACAAAATCTATGAATTTAAATCTTGGAATGGCAGATACAGCACAATGGCCAAGTGTTCCACTTTATGATGACAAATGTAATAAACTATATAAAAATTTCGCTTCTTATGTGGCCCACACCGGAAAACCCAGCAGTGTAGAAGATGCTTATGATCAAAACATATTTAATAACAGTGGAACAAAGGACTATGACTCAACAAATAATTATCATTCTAAATCGATGGCCGCTATTCCCATGAAAGATCACGAAAATGAATTACTGGGGGTTATTCAACTTATCAATGCTTATGACAATGAAGGCAATATAACTCATTTCACCGAAGAACATCTTACAATGCTAACTTCTCTCGCCTCACAAGCGGCAATTGCCTTTACTAATAAAAACCTTGTAGAGGGATTAGAAAATCTTTTGTATCAATTTATTAAAAGTATTGCAGCTGCGATAGATCGCAAAGGTGAATACACAGGTGGTCATATCAAACGAGTTGCTTCACTCTCTGAAATGCTGGCAGATGTTATTCAGAAGGATACTAATATATACAAAGACATCCATTTTACTTCTGAAGAATTACAGGAGATAAGCCTAGCTGGCTGGATGCATGATGTAGGTAAGATCACAACCCCAATTTATGTTCGTGATAAAGCCAAAAAGCTTGAAACGATCCAGGATAGAATAGAAATTGTTAAAAACCGTTTTGAACTAATCTCGGCTCTTATCCACAAGGATATTGAATATTCAAAAACACAAGAGGAAAAAAAAGAATTAAAAAAGCTTTATGATAAACTTATGGATGATATGGAATTCATTATCAAGGTAAATACCGGAGGTGAATTCATGCGGGATGAATACATTGAAAGAATTAAGGAGATATATAGTTTTAAATATACAGCAAATAGTAAAGAATACCATCTAATTACAGAAGATGAGAAAAAGAACCTTTGCATCCGCAAGGGAACACTACTGCCGGAAGAATTAGAAAAAATGTGGGAACATGCTCTTGTCTCTCATGAAATGTTATCGGAGCTTACATATCCAAAGAAATTTAAGAATCTTCCGCTTTATGCAGCTTCGCATCACGAAAAACTTAACGGCAGGGGTTATCCCTTCAATAAAATAGCAGAAGAGCTTCCACTTCAATCACGCATCATTGCCATTGCTGATCTTTATGAAGCACTTACCGCTTCCGATAGACCATATAAAAAGGGCAAAACTCTTACAGAATCACTGAGAATTATGGCGTTTATGGTTAAAGATGGTGAGATCGATAAAGACCTGGTAGAACTTCTGATGGATTCGAAATTATATTTGAAATATGCTGAGGAATTCTTGAAGCCGGAACAAATTGATGATGTTGATATTGATACTATAAAGGGAATATATAATAAATAATGATTATTAAACTGACTCAAAATCATGCAAAAGAACTAGCTAAACTGCATCTGAAGAAATACCGCACATTACATAAGAAAACAATAGTTGAAGGTGTACGCCTGATAAATCAATTGAATGATTACGGCATCAACTTTGATGAACTTATCATCTGTGACAAAAATGAATTTGATACTTCCCAATATTCTGTTAAGCAATACTTTATTGCAAGCCAAAATCAAATGGAAAAGATCACATCTACCAAAACACCTCAGAATATTGCAGCTGTAATTAGCACAGTTCATATTCCGATTAAGCAAACACAATTTCTGCTCTACCTGGATGGAATAAGTGATCCGGGAAATATGGGAACAATATTTCGCACAGCAACAGCGGCAGGAGTTTCCGGAATAATCCTTTCACCTGATTGCTGTGAAATATACAATCCAAAAGTGATACGAGCATCATTGGGCTCGGTGTTCCATTTACCTTCGGAAACTCGTGAGCATAACTGGCTGAAAAGTTTGCAAACTACTATCGTTGCTACAACACTGGAAGATTCTACCAATCTATTCGAACTATCAAAACCTGCCAGTTTAATGCTCGTTATCGGTTCAGAAGCTTTTGGAGTAAGCAAAGAAGTTTTACAACTAGCCAAACATAAAGTTAAAATACCCATTCCTGGAAATATTGAATCGATAAATGCCGCTGTTGCCGCAGGGATAGCGATCTATCATTTTATAGAAGAATAATTATGAGTATTACAATAAAAGAACTCACTAACCAAAAAGTGTGGCTTGCACCTCTAGCAGGAATTACAGATAACCCATTCCGAGCTATTTGTAAAGAATGTGGTGCTGATGTTGTGGTTAGCGAAATGATAAGCGTGGATGGCCTGCTTTATAATAGAGACCGCAGTCTTGAATATGCAAATTTCGAGGAATTTCAACGCCCTTTTGGACTCCAGCTATTTGGTTCAGATCCAAAAATATTTAAGAAAGCACTCAAAATTGCCTTAACTAAAAATCCTGATTTTATTGATATTAACATGGGCTGCCCAGTAAAAAAGGTAATAAAACGTGGTGCCGGATCTGCTTTGATGACAACACCTGATATTGCTGCCAAAATTGTGTGTGAAACCAAAAATATCCTATCGCCTCTCAATATTCCGTTATCGGTAAAATTTCGTTCCGGTTGGGATTTAAACAGCATAAATTCACTTGATTTTGGTATAAAAATGCAGAAAGCCGGAGCAGATATGATCTGCCTTCATCCCCGCACACGCGGACAGATGTTTTCGGGTAAAAGCAATTGGGACCTGATAGCTGAATTAAAAAGAGAAGTGACCATTCCCGTAATTGGAAACGGTGATATAATCACGATTAACGACATGATAGCAATGTATGAACAAACCGGATGTGACTCGGTAATGATAGGTCGTGGAGTTATGGGAAAACCATGGCTATTCAAGCAGATTAAAAACTATTTAGACACTGGAAATATCACACAGATAACTACAATGGAAAAACTGGAAATTATTAAGAGACACATGGAACTGATGATATTCCATAAAGGCGAAAAACAAGCTGTTTATGAAATGCGTACTCATTTTTCTCATTACACCAAAGGACTTCGCGGTGGAGCACAAGTAAGAAACAGTATAAATAAATTATTTGATGTTGATAAAATACTTTTGCTGGTTGAGGAATTATTTAGAATACAAAATTCTAGGGAAAATGATGGAAGATCTTAAGAAATTGAATAATATTCTCTGGCAGGCAAAAATGCAGCTAAATACAAACTGGCTGGAAGCTAAGAGAATTCTGCAGACCGGGTTGAAGGAATTTCCAAAAAATATTGAACTTCATCTTTTCATGGCTGAGGTCTACTATAATAAAAGATTATTCCGAAAATCTGTTGGTGCCTATCATGAAGTTCTGAAAATTGAACCGGAGAATGAAACTGCGATCTTCCAAATTGCGAATTCGTTTATGGCGATCAATGAGTATAAACTGGCAATAAATTATTATGATATGCTCTATGAAAATTTCCCCGAATTGCTCTATAATAAAGCGTATGCATATTCTAAAGTTGGAAGAAATGAAAGAAGTATCGAAATTTTAGAAAACATATTCAATTTTAAAATATCCTCACTTCTTCCTTATATTTTTCTGGCTGAATTATATTTTTTGGCAGGCAGGCATAACGACTCTATAAATACGTTGGAAAAAGCGGAGCTTAAATTTGGGAAACGGGGAAATATCTGTTATCTTAAAGGGCTGGCTTATTATAATCTAAAGAACATTCTTAAAGCTTATGTGGAATTTGAGAACGCTGCAAAGTTAAAGGTTAAATCGGCTAACTTTTTTAAGAATTATGCACTCACTTGTGATAAAATTGGGAAAACAGCAAAAGCTATAGAATTGTTGATGAACGGCATTAAGAAAAATCCTTTTGATCCGATTGTATATATTGAACTTATCCAGATATACCTTGAGCATGACAGATATGGAGAAGCACTTTCGGTTGCAGAACTTTCCAAAAAAAACGTTCCATATTCCGTCACACTCTCTATGCTGCACGATAAAATCGTGCTTTATCTGGAAGATAAGAAAACAAGAAAAGAATAAAATATGGAAGAATTCAGAATAGTTTGGTTGGTTATAGTTGTTATTTTTTATCTGTTAGGAGTTATTGCAGCTCTTGATGCTATTTGGAAAGGAAGAACTTCTCAAGGTTCAGTTGCCTGGGCAGTTACACTTATCGCCTTCCCATATCTGGCAGTTCCACTTTACTGGATGTTTGGTGATAGAAAATTCCATGGATATGTAAATGCACGTCGTTCAGGTGACCTTAAAATAAATGATCTTGCTAATGATCTTAGAAACAAATTAGAGAAGAAAAACCTGATCTCTGAAGATGAACATCCCGACTTCAGTATTTTTGAAAAATTGGCAAAAATGCCGTTCACTTCCTATAACAAGGCAGAAGTACTCATTAACGGTGAAGCCACATTTGGTGCAATATTTACGGGAATTGAGGAAGCACAGGATTATATTCTGGTACAGTTTTATAAGATCATTGATGATAAGCTGGGAACAGAACTGCAAACCAAATTGATTGCAAAAGCAAAAGAAGGTGTGCGGGTTTACTTACTTTATGATGATATCGGCTGTACACCTCTTCCCCGTTCCTATATGGAGAAAATGCGCAATAACGGAATTAAAGTACACAATTTTAAAAGCAGAAAGGGCTGGGCTCACAGATTGCGCTTAAACTTTAGGAATCACCGTAAAATTGTTGTAGTGGATGGCAAAATTGCTTATGTTGGTGGATTGAACGTGAGCGATAAATATATGGGAACACATCCTAAATATAAATTCTGGCGCGATACCCACGTGAAAATTGAAGGACCTTCCGTGCAAAGTGTTCAACTGCCCTTTATCTCTGACTGGTTCTGGGCAACTGGAAATGTTCCCGAACTTAATTGGGAACCTAACTACAAACAAGATTGGAAGAATAATATTTTAGTTTTACCCAGCGGACCAGCAGATGAACTGGAAACCTGTGGTATATTTTTTGTACATGCTATAAATTCTGCTAAAAAACGTTTGTGGATAATAAGCCCGTATTTTGTACCGGATCAGCAGGTTTTGTGTGCATTGCAATTAGCCGGACTGCGCGGTGTGGATGTGAGGTTAATGATCCCGGAGAAATCTGATCTGTTTATAACTAACCTCTCAGCACTTTCTTACCTGCAGGATATAACAAAGGTTGGTATTAAAGTTTATAGATACAAAAAAGGATTCCTGCATCAAAAGACAATGCTGATAGATGATGAAAGATCTATGATTGGTACTGCTAACCTGGATAACAGATCCTTCCGCATAAACTTTGAAATAAACATCTTATTCAGCAGCAGAGAATTTGCCGATAAGGTGGAAGATATGATGATAGAAGATTTTTCTAATAGCTTCCAGATAACCGAAGAAGACTACACTAAAAAACCATTCTGGTATAAACTGGCAGTTAAAGTTGCACGGTTACTGGCACCGATACAGTAGAATAAATGCCCTAAAGGATCAAAGACGCAAAGATGCAAAGATACAAGAACACTAAAGAAAGGAAAAAGTGATAGCAGTTTGTCATCTTTCTGTAAAGACGCAAAATCTTGCGTCTCAACGATAAGAGCAGCGAGAAAGAGTAAGGGCTTGCAGGGGCAAGCCAAAGGGGAGCATAAAAAGTAAGGGCTTGCCGGGGCAAGCCCTTACAAAGTCAGGTCTTTTTTTATGTTATTTATTCCACGATAACTTAACCGTAAATGAATTGAAATTGTCCCAAT
>JAUVKM010000093.1 GCA_030596265.1 Candidatus Cloacimonadota bacterium | reverse complement strand
AATTATATTATAAATTCCATTATCACTTTCTTGACAACGAATATAGACTAATTAATAAAGGAAAACAGAAAAGGAGTGAATAATGATAATTGACTCGCGGTACAAAGTAGAAAAAAAATTGGGTGCTGGTGTTTGGGCAACTGTATATAAAGTAATCGACCTGAGAACTCAGAAAAAATATGTTCTTAAACTTTTCCAGACGTTAGATGCAGACAGTCTTTATGAAAAGTTCTCTGCAGAAAACATGCATCATATTACTAAATTGCATCATCCCAACCTAATACAAGTGAATGACTTTGGTAGTTATGAAAATCATATATATTATCTTTGTGAATACTATGAAGGAAAAACACTCTCAAGCTTTAAATACCGTAAATCTAACGAAGAATTATTCTACGACATTATTGTACAGATCTGCTATGCTTTAAGTGCATTACATAGCCAGAATATAATTCATAGAGACTTAAAACCCAATAATGTAGTTTATAAGATCAAGAAGAATCAACCTGTCCTGAAATTGATGGATTATGGTTTTACTAAAATTGATATAGAGAGAACAGACCAGCGAATTGGCAATGTACTACCTTACGTTGCACCAGAAGTATTTACTGGTAATGAAGCTGTGGTTCAAAGTGATTTTTATTCACTCGGTGTTATGTTATATCAAATCACTACAGGAACATTACCCTATACGGTTGAACAGCTTTCTACCATTCTTGCTGGTGATGAGTTTAATTTATTTCCTAAATTCCCAACTGAATTAAATCCTGATATACCGAATGATCTGGAGAAGATAATCTTAAAACTATTAGAAAAAGATCCAAAAGACAGGTTTAAGGATGCAGAAGGCATAATACAACAGATAAATCATATCCAACCGAAAAAATATCCTTTCTCCAAAAAAAAATCGATTGTTAATAATATTCAATTCAGTGATTACATAGTTCGTGAAGATTATTCTCATAGACTACTTGATTATATTCCAATAATTAGTAAAGATAATGGAAAAATTATCTCCCTTTCTGCCGGTAAGGGTTTAGGAAAAAGTAATGTACTTACACTTTTCCGTTACCACCTGTTAACAGATAAATATAATATTTTTGATTATATATGCAGTTCTTCAAATAAGGATCCTTTTTTCGCTCTGATCAAAGAATTTTACCGAGCTGCAAAGACAAATAAGAAGATAGCTTCAGATCTATCAAAGATATCTCCAACACTAAGTAAATACTTATTTGATTCAGAAAAATTAAATTCGGATCAAAAATATAAAAAAGATGATCTTGAACTTGATTATAAAACGGCATCAAGTTTTATTTATCACCTCTCTGAAGAGAAGCCGCTTATTTATATAATTAGACAAGCGGAGTATTTAACTGAAGATGTATTCAGCTTTCTAAATTATATTTCCAATGAAGTAACTAGACGATCAATCCTCATAATTCTTAGTATTAATGATCCGCGCAAATTAGCAGGATTGATGCATCCGGTCCAGATGACAATAGATGCACTTACTTATAAGCAAACTGAGTTTTATATATCTAGATTATTAATGAAAACACCACCAGGAAATTTTGTTAATAAAATTTGGCTACGCTCAAATGGAAACCCTATGTTCATTGAGCAGATCCTTCTTGATCTAACCGATAAAAGATTGATCTTAGAAACAAATAAGTTCAATTTTGATTATGACCTGGATAAGTACAAATTGCCAAAGGACATCCATGATGCTATAAAATTAAGAATAAATCATCTCTCTAAATCAAGTTATCAATATTTAAAGAAATTGTCTTGTATCGAAACTCCTCTTTCAAGTGCATTGATTAAATCAATTTTAGATATTGATGATAAAACTCTGTTCTTTTTTCTCTCAGACGGAATTAATAATGAAATTCTAAAAAAAGTGGATGAATATTATTATTTTACCTTCAAGGAAGCTCAAGAATACTTTAATAATGAACTTTCTGACAAAACAAAGAAAATCATTTCAAATAAAGTTCTAAAATATTTTAAAGATGAACAAATTACACTTTTTCCTTTTCTTAATGGTATTATTGAACATGCTAAATTTGTTAATGATTTTGAAGCAGTTCGTAAATATTTATTATTGTCTGTAGAGTTATTCACAGGAAAAGGGCAGCATGAAAATGCTTTTGAACAGATTGCAAAAATCATTGTTCTAGATTTCTCACCGGATTTAGAAGTAAAAGAGTGCGATCTACGTTCGGATCTTAAACTCTTAATGGAAAAATCTGAATGGGCTACAGATAAACAATTATCCGAAAATTTGAAACTTAATATAATAAAAATGCCGGATATTCCTGAAAAACATATGATAATAGGTATGTTCTATTTTGTGATGGAAAAATTATCTCATAGCAAAAGGAGATTTGAGAGAGCATTGAAAAGTGTAATTACAGGTAGCTCGAGAATAGAAATTCTTATAAATCTATGCAGGACTATGCTTTCCATGAATAGAATTAATGAGATGGGTAAATATATTAAAGAATTAGATGGATATACACTCCCTGAGGAAAAGGAAATTTGTTATATTACTCATAAAGGACTCCATTATGGTTTCAGTGGTAGTTTAGATGAAGGTATAAATATTATTGAAGATTATTTACAAAATATTAAAACTCAGAATAATCCAAACTATTTTATCAGGTTGGGAAGACTTCATAATGCGCTTGGTGTTCTATATAGAAACAAAAAACTTTTAGACGAAGCCGATAGAAACTTTGAAACTGCTAAAAAGATCTGGGAACGTATTGGCTATAAGCGTCAGCTTGTAGCAGTTTATAATAATATTGGAGATGTCGCTTTAACAAAAGGTGACACAAATAAAGCTTTTAGGTACTTTAAAAAAGCACAAGTTCTCGCAGAAGAGATCAATTCAAAACGTTATGGTGTGCTTGTTCTTCTTAATCAGGGTGAAGCACATATTAAACTTGGTAATTTTACCATAGCAGAGAATTTATTGAAGAAAGCATATACTTTTTCTAATAAATTAGAGATGAAGCCTTTTTATAAATCTATCATAAATAACCTGGCAATAGCCAAAAGTAAGATAAAGAATTTTTACTACTATTACAAATTTATTAAGGAACATGTTCCCAACCTGATAAAAGGGGAGATATATCAGGTTACACCTTTAACAAAGACTTTCTTTTATTATCTATATGAAATCGGTGATTATGGGCTGATAGAGCAGATGCTGAAAAAGTCTGAAGATCTATTCTTTGAAAGTCATGAGCATGAATTTTATTATCAGATGCTTGGTTTCTTGAAGATAATTAAAACAGACTATTCGGGTGGACTTGAGATCATTGATAAGGCATTTACTTTCTCAAAGCAAAACAAAAGTGATTATGCTCAAACTATAAATAGTATACGCCTCTCAGAATGCTATACCGGTCTTGGAGAAATAAATAAGGCAATATTAGCTTGCCGTAAAGCCGAAAATCTTTGTGAAAAAAATAACTTCAAGTATTGGGAAACTGTTCTTAAGATCAAAAAAATAAAAATTCATCTTCTCGATGGAAATGTTAACTTAAGGGTTCTTTTACGTAATCTTTTTAATTTGATTGGATATGTACAAAAAAACGAACTTTATTTATTGGAAACCGAAGTTTACGGTCTAATAGTTCAGATATACGCTTACTTAAATATGAAGCGTAAAGCAAAATTATTCTTTGATAGATATAAATTATTAATTAATGCAAATACAAAAAGACTTTCTAAACATGATAAAGAATTGTATTGCAGAAAAACAAAGTACCATTTAAAAAGCTTTATTGGATTCAAAACTGTAAAAATTGAACCTCGATTCACTGAATCAACAGAAAAATGGCAAGAAGAATTATATGATATTCTAAAACTAAGAGATACATCCAGAATGAAATTCTTCATTAATAGGACAATAACAAAATTACTTGCACCAGATCATTATGTGATAATATTAAAAGATGAAATAGAAAAGCATAAAGAACCTTTCCTGAAACACAATGTTGAGAATGAATATTTGTATTCAGATAAAATGTTTAAATACATTCAGGAATCATTAACTAAAACTGAAATAATTTCCAAGAAAATAAATAGATCTCATGTCTTATTCATACCTCTAAAGATCAAGACGGCTGAGGTTGGATGTTTAATATTGGCAGATAAAGGTGAACTTATCTATCAGAAAAAAGAAATCGAGATCGTAAAGAATCTAAGATTGCATCTAACTTCCATTCTTATCCGTATTGATGAATTTATTACTCTAAACAAAGATATGGCATCAATGTCAAAATTAATTGATATTACCCGCAAATTCTTTGCAATTCTTAACCTGGATAAATTGGAGCAGGAAGTTGTTGCTTTCACATTGGATTTCACAGGAAGTACACGTGGGTTTCTTATTAAAAAAGATATGTATGAAAATTATACTTACAAGGTAGCAATGGATGATTCAATGCATATATTGACGAATTATTTGTATATCAGCAAAAGCATTCTGAGTGAAGTTCAAAGGATCAAGCAGCCTATTCATGTTGTAAATGCTAAAGAAGAAAATATTTTTAGTAATTATTCTGAGCTTAGTACTGAAGTTTTATCGATTTACTGTGCTCCACTTATTGTTGACGGGAATATTTATGGTTTTCTATATTTAGATAATCTTAGTACAGAGAAAAGCGAAATGCAGATAAATCCTGATTTTATGAAATTAATGCTGACTCAAATATCTACAGCAATAAAAAATGCACAACAGTATGAGGTGTTAACTCAGACCAATAAAGAAATAAGCTCACTAGATGATCTTAAAAAAGACTTCATTAACATTGTCTCTCATGAACTTAAAACTCCTCTCGTAGCAATTCATGGATACACACAACTTCTAAACAAGGCTAAACTTCCGGGAAAAGAGAAAGAAATTATTAAATCTTTATTTAATAGCTCTCATAAATTAGATACTACAATTAATGATATCATCAATTTTAATAAGTACCAAATGTTGAAAAAGCTTCATAAGGAAAAGATAAATATTCTTGATCTTCTCACGGAATTGAAGAAAGAAGGTGAACGTATTTCAGAAAAAAGGAATATGATCTTCAGGTTAGAGGTAGAATCTAAACTTCAGAAAGTACATATCAATTGGAACGCTTTTTACTTAATGATGTCCAATATAGTGCATAATGCAATTCGTTTCACAAAAGATTTTGGAACAATAACAATTGGAGCACGACATTCCGCTTTTCAACAGGAAGAGATCAATGGAAAGGAGAGTTTAGTAGTATATATCAATGATAATGGAATTGGAATTCCCGAAAAAGAGCACGAAAAGATATTCCAAAAATTCTATGAATTAACCGATATTATTTCACATAGTTCAGGAGATATTGAATTTCATTCCAGCGGATTGGGGCTTGGTCTTTCCACAGCAAGGCTCATTGCGAATCTGCATAATGGTAGAATATGGATAAACAGTAAAGAAAATGAAGGTACTACAGTCTTTATAATTATACCTTTTAATTAATAGGGGAAAAATGAAATTATTAAAGAGAATATTTAATCGTAAATTATCGTGGGAACAACATAGTTTTACAAACATTGTGGCAACTGGGGAAAGAGTTGTGATATTCTGTCCTGATGATTCAAATCAGACATCTTCTATACTATCACATATTCTAAACTGGAAATATCATTTTAAACAAATATCAGTCATTCTTCCTGATTATGATTATGCCTTTTTTAAAAGGATAGATCAAGAAGAGGTCACAACATATTTTAATATTGATAATGATATTAAACCCTTTAATAATGCGGTTATTTTCAATTTCAGTTCTTTAAAGAAAATACGTAAAGTTCTAAATCATTGCAAAAGTTCAACGATATTGGATATTAATAATCCAGCAAATTTGCAATTTCTTCCTACTCCAACAGATCCGGTATATTTATTAAAGAAATTTGCAGATTTCTTTGATTTCTCATGGAAAAGATATCAATTCGATATTGAAATTCCAAAATCTGAATTAATGGTTGCGAAACATCAGTTTATAAAAAATAGATTTAAAAATTTTATTCTGGATTTTAGTAATGACATTTCAGCAAAAATGATAGAGAAAATAGTTCATATCATAAAACAAGAATTCTCTACTAATGTTTATTTTACAGGTAAAAGAATTCATGATAAAGAATTTATAAATATTGAAGAAATTCATGTTGCAAACTTATTAGAGCTTTATAGTTTGGCAAAGGTAAGTGATCTATTGATAACTGATAGATTAGAAATCGCGGGAACATTTGCGGATCTGGAAGTAGATCAGATCTTTTTGGGAACTAATTCTGGCGATAGATCATTGAAATGTGTTGAACAAAATAATATCAATGAATTGAAAAATATAATCCATGATGTGTTAGATAAATAGTTATTCTTGAGGTATAAATGAAAAAAATTATCATCATAAGTTTAATACTGGTTTTTGCTGTAATGCTGGTTGCAGACCAAAGAGAAGATCTACAGTTTGCAGTTGGACTTTATAGAGACAAAAATTACGAATTAGCAAAAGTTGAACTCAATAAATTCCTCACAAATTATCCACAAAGTAAGGTGGAAGCAGATATTAAGTTCCTACTGGGTAATATCTACCTTGCAGAAGAGGACCATAAAAATGCTGAAAAGTATTTTAACGAACTATATGCAACATCATCACATCCTGCAATCCGCGCAGAAGTCGCATTAGGACTGGGACAGAGCAGATATTCCCTAAATAAATATAAGCAGGCAAGAACTGTTTTTAAGAAATTTGTTAGCGATTATTCTGATAATCAACTAGCTTGGAAAGCTTATTATTATCTTGGAAAGATTGATTTTATTCAAAATAATTTTGATAGTGCGTTATCAAACTTAGAGAATGCTCTTTCATTGGATCATAGAACAATAATATTATCAGCGTTATTGGAATTGAGAATAGCCCAAAACAAGCTTGTAGATCTTGATAGAGTTGCAGAAGATATCATACAAAAACCAGATTCTGAGAATAAATTCAGAGCTATTTTATTATATCAACACTACAATCTTGCTAACGACAGGATAGATAAAGTATTCTCTATTGATATAGACATAATTCCCTCATCTTCTCAATACTATAGTAAATATAATTTAATCTTGGGAACTGCTTTCTATGAAGTTGGAAGATTTGATGAAGCATTGGATAGATTGAAGAAATTAACCTCAGAGAAGGCACAATACTACTCTGCTTTATGTTATTATGAATTACATAATGCCAAAAAAGCTAAAAAAATCTTGAATGAATTAGTGAATTCTACCGATGAAGAAATAAGTTCAAATAGTGTTTTCTATCTTGCAAAGATCGATGATAATATTGAAATGCTACAGGAATTCATTGATGATAATCCAGATCATAATTTTGCTCCGGTTGCCTATTATCAGATAGGGTACAATAGTTTTAAAAATAATAATTTCAGTAATTCTCTCTCATTTTTCACCAATGCCAGAAGTTCAGGAAATACAATTGGAAATGAAGCTTATAATTCCATAAAAGAGAGAACATTCTATC
>JAUVKM010000042.1 GCA_030596265.1 Candidatus Cloacimonadota bacterium | reverse complement strand
TAACCATATGATCCGGGAACTTAAAGAAGATAAGATCGAAGGAGTATACCTTCCTAATACACGTTGGTTTAAAGGAGAAGAATCCGGAGGAGAATTAGCAGATCAATTTGCAAATCAACTAGCAGGACTTGCAGATATTTTTATTAATGATGCATTTGGCTCTTGGCAGCCACATGCTTCCACAGTGGGCGTAACAAAATATTTGCCATCCTTTGCCGGCTTCCTGATGCAAAGGGAAATTGAAAATCTGCAGCGTATCTATAAGCCCAAAAAACCATTTCTGGCAGTTGTTGCAGGTTCCAAATTCAATACAAAAATTCAACCGCTGTATAAACTATTAGAAGTTGCAGATTATTTGGTGTTGGGTGGAGTAGTTTATAATGCTTATCTTTGTGCCAAATACGGGTTTATCATAAAGGGAATAACAGATCACGATCTGGCTCTGGCAAAAGAGTTTGTGGAGTATGCAAAGGGTTTTCCCGGAAAGCTTGTGGAACTTTCTGTAATTGTTGAGTCGGATGTTCTGGAAGGGAAGATAAAAGGCAAATATCGCTATCATAATATTCATGAACTAAGAGCCGGAGCAAACTTAAACTATGTATTGGATATTGATAAAAGTTCATTTGATATTCCGGATGTAAAGAAAATATTTCAAATCTCACAAACTATCTTAGTGAATGCCGTAATGGGATTAACCCCACATTTCAATGAAGGAACAATTGCACTGGATGAACTGATAGATACCAACAGAGATGCAACCAAGCTTTATGGTGGTGGTGATACAATGCAGGAATTGAAACGGTTATTACCCGGATTGTATATTGTTGCACTTGATAATCCAAAATATTATATTTTCACCGGTGGTGGTGCTGTGCTGAAGGCAATTGAAAAAGGTTCGCCAAAAGGTATGGCGCAGGTTAAAGCACTGATAGATAATGCAAAAAATTAGCAGTAACTTAAAAATGTGGAGGATTAATTTGAAAAAGATAATAATCGTAATTATTGTTTCAGTTAATTGGATTCTACTTATCTCACAAACAACAATTCCTGCAGGAAATATTTCAGGAAACTGGTTGATAAACGGTTCTCCTTACTTAATAGAAGGTGAAGTAACAATTCCTGATGGAGAAACATTAACAATTGATCCTGGTGTACTTGTTGAATTTCAAGGACATTATAAATTTAATGTTCAAGGACAATTATTGGCTATTGGCACAGTGCAGGATTCTATTCATTTCACAATTAATGATACTACAGGATTTTATATTCCTCATTCCACGGATGGAGCTTGGGATGGAATTCAATTTTATGAAACACCAGCTTCAAATGATTCTTCAAAAATTGTATATTGCAGACTTGAATTTAGCAAAACTCCGTCGCAAGAATATACTGACTGGAATGGAGGAGCAATTTATATTTACGATTTTTCTAAATTACTTATTTCAAATTGTCTCATAACAGATAATAGAGCACAATCCGGAGGTGGGATTTGCATAATTGAGAATTCTAATCCAGTTTTGCAGTCGAATAAAATTTGTAACAATATTACATATAGTAATAATTATTCTCACGGAGGTGGAATTTGTATTCGTAATGATTCTAGTCCAACACTAATAAACAATATTATTAGTAATAATTCAGTTACCGGTTCTAACAATTATGGTGGTGGTATTTATATAGGTGTAGATTCTGAACCGTTACTGCTTAATAATATAATTCGATATAATTCAACAAAGTATTATAGCTATGGAGGAGGAATTAATATTTTCAGTAGCAATCCAACTTTAATGGGAAATTTAATAGAATACAACCATTCTTTAGCTTATAGTTTAACTGGTGGCGGAATTCACATTTACTATGATGATGCAAGTCCGATTTTGATAAATAATGTTATTGCATATAACAGTGGTCGTTTTGGTGGGGCAATTAGTTACTCTGATGCAAATCCTGTATTAATCAACAATACTCTGGCTAATAATACAGCAATTCGTGGAGGTGCTATTTACGTATATGTTGTCTCTTCACATTCAGAACTAACTATTGTTAATTCTATAATGCACAACAATCAACCTCAAGAGATATACTTTGATAGTATTGATTTTAATGATATTATAACGATAACTAATTCAATCATTGAAGGAGGACAATTAGGCATTGTTATGAATAATGGTACGGTCAATTGGCTTGAAGGTAATCTTGATTCTGATCCAATTTTTGAAAATCCTTTAGATGATTTTCATCTTCAGGAAAATAGTCCTGCAATCGGAGCTGGTATTGACTCGATAGAAATTGACGGGACATGGTATTATTCTCCTGATATTGATATCGAAGGAATTCCTCGACCTTCTCCCATCGGTTCAATGCCAGATATTGGTGCATTTGAAAATCTATTAGGCGAACCAGTTGTAGATATTAATGATTTTCAATTTTCTTTAATCAAATCAAATATCTCTAATTATCCAAATCCATTTAATCCTGAGACAACAATATCTTTTTCTATTCCAAATGAAAGCGAAATAGAGCTTACAGTTTTTAACATTAAAGGACAGAAAATCAAAACGTTAGCTCGAAATGAATTTGCTAAAGGTTCTCACTCAATAATCTGGAATGGTGATGATGATAATGGGAAAACCATTAGTTCCGGTGTTTATCTTTACAAGTTAAAAGTGAATGGCAAAATGGAAGCGGTCAGAAAATGTATATTATTAAAATAAATTGGAGGTTTAATGTTTAATATTCCCAGAATTCAAGATGCAGATCTGAAAGATAAGTTGGTTTTAGTTCGTGTTGATCATAATGTGGCAAAGGAACATATGATCAAAGACCCATTTCGAATTGATAAGACTTTTGGTACACTGTTCAATATCCTGTCAAAGGGTGGCAAGCTGATATTAATGTCTCATGTAGGCAGACCAAAAGATAAGAAGACCGGAAAGATCGATATGGATTCTGAATTTGATGTAAAACCAATAGTAGATTATCTTTATAATAAACTTTTCACTAGATTCATTGTCCCCGATTTCAAAGAAGACAAAGAAAATGGTGGCTACATTGGCATCGATACAGGAGTTAATCTTCTAATCAAGAGGTTGCGGAAAGGTGAAATTGATGGTATCTATTTACCCAACATTCGCTGGTTCAAAGGTGAAGAAGCACAAGGACAAGATGCTGAAAAACTGGGAGAACAATTAGCAGGATTAGCAGATGTTTTTGTTAATGACGCTTTTGGCTCCTGGCAACCTCATACTTCTACTGTACGGGTAACGGAGCATCTTCCTTCATATGCAGGTTTTCTTATGCAGCATGAAATAAAAAACCTCGATCAAATATATAATCCGAATCATCCCATGCTGGCTATAATTGCCGGTTCAAAATTTGATACAAAAATTGGACCCCTCAATTCACTTCTAGAAAAAGTGGACTATCTAATACTGGGAGGTGTCATTTACAATGCATATCTTGGTGTTAAACATAATATTGAAATAAAGGGAGTTGCATCAGCAGAGATTAAGATCGCCAAAGAATTTTATAAGCTTTCTCAAAAATATCCTGGTAAACTGGTTGAACCACCGTTTATTGTAGAATCAGATACCTTGGAAGGGAAAATTAAAGGAAAATATAGGATTCACGATGTGAGAACATTGAAACCAGGTACAAAATTAAATTATGTTCTTGATGTTCATGAATCATCATTTGATGTTCCTGAGATAAGAGAAATTGTATTGGAAGCCAAGAGTATTTTTGTGAATGCAGTTATGGGTTTCGCTCCGCATTTTGGGGAAGGTACAAAGAAAATGTATTCCCTTATTGATGAGAACAAGAAAGCTAATAAAATGTATGGAGGCGGTGATACTTTACAGGAATTTCGATCAATGCTGCCGGGGAAATATATAAAAGCGGTAGATGATCCGAATTACTATTTCTTCTCAGGTGGTGGAACTATTCTGAAGGCAATTCATGAAGGAAGTGTAACCGGATTAGCTCCTGTAAAAGCTTTGATAAATAACAAACACCAGTGGGAAGGTTAATTTTTTAGGACAAAAAATATTAGCCACGAAGTTCACTAAGAAATACTAATAAAATCATCTTAGTGTGATTTTGTGTTCTTAGCGACAATTTAAGTGTAGGAGCTATAATGATTTCACTTTTCAGTAAACGGGTTATCGAGATCATACAAAAAATTCCAATAGGAAAGGTTGCTACGTATGGACAAATTGCAACGCTGGCAGGGAACAATAAAGCTGTTCGACAAATTTCAAGAATTCTTCACTCATCTTCCGATAAGTATGATCTTCCATGGCATCGTGTAATCAATTCTCAAGGGAAAATATCAATGAAATCTGGTGATGGTTTTGAAATGCAGAAAGCTATGCTTGAAAGTGAAGGGATTCAGGTTATAAACGGCAGAATTTATTTGAAAAAATACCAGTGGGAAAATATGTAACTTATCAACAATTAATGATTAAATAATTAAAATCTTGACGTAAGTTTATTTTTTTTTGTTTTTAGTAAAGTGCAAATGAAGAGAATTATTATTGTAGGAGGGTAACAATGACAAATCTTAACAAATTATTAGCAGTTCTAATTATTGTCTTTGGGTTATTATTGATTGGATGTGAGGAAGATCCTACTTCAATTGATGAACCGGGAACTGTAGAAGGTATTGTAACTAATGCAAACACAGGTGAGGCTATTAGTGGCGCTACTATTAATGACGGTACTGTTAATGTAGCAACCTCTGGAGTTGGTGGAACCTATTCTTTCGAAATTGATGAAGGTACTTACACATTTACCTGCACTGCCGAAGGATTTAATATGCAGGTTAAAGAAGATGTCGAAGTTGACGCAGGAGAATCTACTAATATAAATTTCCAACTTCAACCTATTACTGTTGTTTTAATTGAAAATAATATCGTAGGAAACACAACTTGGACTAATAACAATATATATCTTATAGATGGGGAAATTCTTATTCAGGCTGTTCTAACAATCGAATCTGGAACTTTAATAAAATTTAAGGATTCTGCTAGTTTTAGTGTTTTGGGGAATTCCGGTGGTTTGATAATAGCCGAAGGATCAGAACTTATGCCTATTATTTTTACTTCCTGGCACGATGATGCTCATGGTGGTGATACAAATGGCAACAACAATTCAACCGTTCCTGCCCGAGGTGATTGGAGATACATTTCTATTGCCGGAAGTAATAATCAATCAAGCTTTGATTATTGTGAAATCTATTACGGCGGAAGTTATCAGGATAGGTATGTAATGCCTTTAGATTCAGAAACCAATGCTAGTGTTACAAATTGTACATTTGCTCACAACCAGGGAGATCAAGGTGCTCTTGATGCAAGTCTTGCCGATACAGAAACGGTAATTCAGAATAACGTATTTTACGATAACACCTGGCCACTGAATATCAATTGTTCATTTGATATTGATGATTCTAACATTTTCCATGCTCCCAACAGTCGTTCTGATGTGAATGATCATAATGGTATCCAGGTAAATAATATGGTAGTTGAAGGAGACATAACCTGGAGCGAAACTGAAGTACCATTCGTTTTTGATGGTGGTGAGTTGACTATCGCTTTAGGAAAATCATTAACACTTTCTCCGGGTGTGATGATCAAATTGCAGAATAACGATTGGTGGGTGCGTGGTACACTAATTGCAGAAGGGACAATGTCTCAACCAATCTGGTTTACTTCTTACAAAGATGATAGTGTAGGGGGAGATACAAATAATGATGATTCTATAACCTCGGCTGGTCCGGGAGACTGGGGCTATATTAAAATTCTGGAAACAAATAATATATCTTCTTTTGACTACTGTAAGTTCTTTTATGGTGGAGGTTACAGTGCAGATCATACTTTGGTTTTAGATGCAGGAACTACTGTTAGCGTTACTAATTGCAATTTTGTACATAATAAAGGTGCAAGCAATTGTGTTCTTAATGCCTGGCTTGCGGATGCAGGAACTTATATAGCTTTTAACCAATTCTATAATAACGAAAAGCCATTGAGAATAAATGGTTCACTTAACTTGGATTCAAGCAATATTTTCCATAATCCGGAAAGTCCTACTCAGAATAATCTATACAATGGAATTTATGTAGATAATCAGGGAACAAGCTGCAATATAATTGGAAATATCTCATGGATGGAAACCGAAGTACCTTTCTGTGCTTTGGCGCAGGGAATCAATATTGATACAGGCAATTCTCTGACTATTGCCGAAAATGTTATCTTCAAATTTGATGGTGGTTCTCTGGATTATATGGGAGATAACCTGATAAACTGGGATGCTCCCGGGGTTTGGTTTACTTCATATAAAGATGACTTACATGGCGGAGATGCCAATGGCGATGGTGGTGTTACTGTTCCAGCCGATGGTGATTGGCAAGGTGTTTATAATTGGGATGGTAATCCTAATTATTGGGAAGTATGGGATAATATTCTGTATGATGAGTTTCATAGATAAAAATAGTAAGAAAAGGGGATCCTTCATAAAGGGTCCCTTTTTTTGTTATATTTAAGTTCTTAAAATTTTTTAACAGCTGATTTCAACTGACTTAAGGCTTTCTCAATTAATTTCCTTGAACATCCTAGATTCATGCGCATAAAACCTTCTCCACCTTTACCAAATTTAGATCCATCATTCAATGCTAATCCTGCTTTATTGATAAATAGATTTACAAGTTCTTTCTGTGAAAGATCTAATTCACGGCAATCAAGCCACAAAAGATATGTCCCTTCCATTCTAATAACTTTGATCTTGGGGATATTGTTTTGCAGATATTGTTGGGCGAAAGTGTAATTATCTTCAATATAAATAAGTAATTCTTTCAACCACTTCTGTCCATACCGATAAGATGCTTCCAGTGCCTCGATCCCGAATACATTGCCACCGTGTAATCCTAAATTAAGCAACGTCTTCTGAAATTGAATTCTAATTTTTTTATTAGGTATTATCAGATAAGATAATGATAATCCAGCTACATTAAAAGTTTTGCTGGGTGCGAACATCGTGAGAGTGTTATTCGCAATATCTTTAGAAATAGTTGGAATTGGGATATGTTTATTGTTACTAAAAATTAAATCGGAATGAATTTCATCAGAAATAAGAAGCACATTATATTTCAGACACAATTCAGAAACTCGTTGCAATTCTTCAAGTTTCCAAACTCTGCTGACTGGATTATGCGGACTGCATAATATCATCATTTTCACATCATCAGCCAGTTTCTTTTCCAGATCAATAAAATCCATTTCATGATGATCATCTATCAATTTAAGTTCAGATATAACAAGTTTACGATTATTATTCTTTATGGAAGTAAAGAAAGGATAATAAACCGGAGTTTGAACTAGAATTTTATTCTTCTCTTTAGTGTAGGTTTGTATAGCAAAATTAATAGATGGAACGATCCCAGGAGTTGCAATAATCCAGTCTTTTTTTACCTCCCAATCAAATCTTTCCTTCATCCAGTTTATTATGGAATCATAAAAAGAATCGGTAAGACCAGTATATCCAAAAACACCATGATCGACACGTTTTTGTAGAACTTTCAAAACCTCTTGTGGTGCTTGAAAATCCATATCAGCAACCCACATCGAAAGTAGTTTTTCCTTCCCAAATATCTCTTTATTGTAATCCCATTTATAGCATTTTGTATTCTTACGATCAATGATCTGATCGAATCTATTCATTACATATTTCCTTTTGAGAAAAAGATATCGAGTACGAGAATACTAAGTGCAGAGTAAGTATTTAGATCTCCGAATACATCTTCTAGACCCTTAATCAACGCATTTATGTGATCTTTTGTCAACTTAATGAGAATAATCTTTGTGAGAGCATTTTGCTCTGAAGTGAAATTAAAAAATCCCATGAAAAGAGGAGTTGTAGAAAGCAGGTTTTCCATATTTTGAGTTTCAAGAATAATCGAATCTTGAATTCCGTATTCTACGAATACTTCTGTAATATCCTGCATTATGCTTTCATCTTTAACTGTAAGCATCATCAAAACTTCTTTCCCCTTTTTCGTAATTGTTTTTATATTATTTGTATTCCGAAGGAATTCTTCATAGAGTCCAATCTTTGTAGTTGATTGCAATATTTCATCTATCACATGAGGTTCTTTTAGAATTTGAGAAACTTGTGCTAATAGTTTTAAATGTGTTCCTCTATCACCTTTAGGTCCGACTATTGTAACAAATATCCTGGATTTTTTTTTATCAAGGGAATCAAAATTAATGCCTTTTTTGCAAATCGCTATTGCAATGATAAAATGATCAATACCTCCCAGTTGACAGTGAGGAATAGCAATTCCTCTGCTAAATCCTGTACTTCCCATCTCTTCTCTTTCTTTGAGAGCTTTAAAAATTATATCTTCTTCAATATTTCTGAATTCCCTGCTTCGTTTAAGTAGTTTACCAATATTGTGTAATGCATCATTTTTATTTTTAGCAGTGAAATCAACTTCACAACACTCTAGTTTAACAATTTCCGAAAATTCCATTATATTCTCCTTTTCAGATTTTTTATGATAGCAAATTTTGATAGTGGAGGTCCAATAACTTCATTAACAAATACAGACATCAATATGATATTTGTCATATGAGCAATTTCGTTTTGGATTGTTGATGTTGCTTGTTGCACGATAGGAGAAGCCTGAACGAATAGCATTAACCCGATTGCAACTCCAGCTTGAGGGAGTAAACTTAAACCAAGATAATTTCTTATTGGTTTTTCTATTTTTAATACAGCTCCACTTAAGAAAATCCCAAAATACTTTCCTAAGAATCTTAAAGTTATGTATACGATCCCAGCTAATAGAATTATGGGATCTTTAAAAACAGCAAGGTTTAATTCAGCTCCTGCTATTGCGAAGAAGATAGCATACAAAGGTGGAGTCATCGGTTGAAAAGAGAAGAGGATTCGAGCATTCTTTTTATTCATATTAATTATCAACATTCCTAAAGTCATATTAGCTATGAGTGGTGATAGATGCAGGCTGATCGCTATTGAGGTTGTAATGAAAATTATACCTAAAGAGATGATCTTGATCTCATTCAAATTATGTTTTTTAATTGTTACAAAATGGATTATTAGGCCACTAACAACACCAATAATAATGGAAATAATGATCTCTTTTAAAGCATGGATTACAGAATGTGAAATACTAACCTGAACATCTCCCATCATTGATCCGGAAATGGCGAAGGCTACAGAAAACAAAATCACTGTCCCTGCATCGTCTAAAGCAACAATTCCATAGAGGTAATCTACGAATTTTCCTCTGGCTTTGAGTTTTTCTACAATTACAACTGTTGCCGCCGGAGCTGTCGCTGCCGAAATTGCACCAAGAACAAAGGCAATATAATTAGAGAATCCAATTGCTAAAAGACCGAATGAAACCAGGAAGAAAGTTAGGAACATCTGAGTTAGAGTAAGAATGAGGATCTTTTTCCCATATAACTTGAGTTTATGAAATGAGAATTCGCCACCAATAATAACTGCAATAAATGAAAGCGTGATTTCAGATAGTATGTATAATATCTCCATATTTTCATGCCGGATCAATTTCAATCCTGAACTTCCGATAACGACACCGGCAAGGATGTATCCGGTGATTGTTGGAAGCTTTATCTTCTCAGCTAATTGTCCGAAAATGTATCCGACAATAAGCAGTAACCCAGCACTGAAAATTATGTGATGAGCAAAATATTGCTTCATCATTTCAAGAATGTTTAACATTTAGTTTTCCTTATTAGTTAATAAATATTTTTTCACATTAGTTGCATTTTTAAATTTTCCAAATAATGCCATTAATTTAATTCGCATCTTTGGTCCTTTTAGATCTCCACCCAATAGGACACCTTTTTTCTGAAGGAATAATCCTCCTCCTTCATAACCGTATTCTGCCAAGACGCGTCCTGTATAAGTGCGCGAAACAAGTACAACTAGTATATTGTTCTTTATAGCTTTCTCAAGAGATGGTATTATCGTTTTTGGAACATTACCTCTTCCAAATGCTTCTATAACTATTGCTTTTGCGCCATTATGGATTGAAGATTCTATAAATCTCCCATCCATTCCGCTGCAGCATTTTATAAGGTCAATATTTGGCTCGATTGAATCTGTAAGAATCTTTTCATGTTCTTCAGATTTACGGTAGAATATAATTTTATCAGGATCAACTACCCCCAGAAGACCAAGTGAAGGACTTACAAATGCATCGGTTTTACTGGAATCTGTTTTCACAACATCACGCGCAGAATCGATCTCATCATTCATCACAACCAGCACACCACGATTTGAGGAGCGATCTGCCCCTGCAACACGTACTGCACCAACAATATTTCTGGGTCCATCAAGACCAAGTTCAGAGCTACTGCGCATTGCAGCTGTTATAATTACTGGCATATTTGTTTTTAAAATAAGATCCAACATATAAGCGGTCTCTTCCAGCGTGTCAGTTCCATGAGTAACAACTACACCATTATAATCTTTAATCTTTTTATCAATTATTTTTGCAAGTTTCAGCATTATATTTGGATCTATGAATGGACTTGGAATATTAGAAAATTCATATACATCAATTATAGCGATTTCTTCTAATTGAGGGAAGGAGCGTAAATGTTCTACAAATTCATCGTTTGGGATCACACCAAAAGGGCTGTTATGCTTCATGGCGATTGTGCCGCCTGTAGTTATAATCAATATCTTCTTCTTCATAATTAACCTCGAATCATCTGTAGCAGAAAAAATGTACTGGTTTGGATGTCAAGAATATCTAAAATTATTTGAACTCTTGAACATAATAATTGGAATTCTTAAATTTCTTGACATT
>JAUVKM010000293.1 GCA_030596265.1 Candidatus Cloacimonadota bacterium | reverse complement strand
ATATGAAGAATATTCCTATTTTGATGCAGGTGTAGAAAATGGCTTGATTTACACCTATCAAATATCTTCGGTAAATGAAGATGGGGAAGAATTTCTTTATTATCAATTAAGAAGCTGCTCACCGAATGATTACTTCCAAATCTATGTGTTTAATTCCACTTCTACAATTATAGATTCAGTTACATTCTCTAAAAATCAATTCGCTACGGATTACCAAGATGCTGATTATGATCTTGAAAAAATAATTGTTTTACCAGAAGAATATATTTTCTCAGCTTTTTATGAAGAATATTGGATGCCAAATGATATGTATCTTCAACAACAAGTACACGGTGAGTTTTCACCATTTGAAAATTACAAAGTATGGGATTTGAAAGTAAAAACCAATCAACTTAATGAACAAATAGAAATTTCAGTTAGCCCGGAATTCATGAATGGTAATGGTAATCTATTCCTGAAAGATCTGCTGACTGATCAAATTATTGATATGACTATTGAAAACCATAGCTTCTTTGCTGAAGACACAACCTATTACGATTTTGAATTGTATTGGGGTAATTTACATCCTTATATTAGTTTTACAAATTTTCAAAACCAGCTTCTACAGGGAGGAGATGAATTATTGATTGAATGGAATTCTAATGTTTATCAATTAATCGATTATTTTGACATCTCTTTGCAGAATAATGAAACTTCTATTGTGATCGCCGATTATGTAGATCGACTAGAAGAACAATATATTTGGATTACTCCTGAGGATATTGAGATACACAATGCTCAAATTGTTATTGGAGTTCATTCTATAAATGGAACAATTTATGAGTTTGATTCTACAAATTTATATGGGATTCTACCCTTAGAATATACAATTGATTTCACAGAAGGCTGGCAGTTGATCACCAACCCATGGATCAGTGATGAATCATTTCTTACTTCAGAGATATTTGGAGCAAATTCTGAATTGCTATTCCCCGTTCCCTTTAATAATTTTGAGTCTTCTGAGGAATTTGAATTTGGAACTGGATATTGGCTCAATGCAGAGCTAGAAGGATCATTTACATATTCAGATTCGATCCTTAAAGAAATAACATATTTTGCTATAGAACCAGGTTGGAATCTTGTACCAAACTCATATTTATGTTCTTATGATCCACGCGATCTTAAAATTAAAAATTCGGTATACACTTACCATTTTGATTATGCTGTGGAGCAAGAATTAATAGCAAATACTGCTTATGTATACAGAGATGGAGAATTTGAAAAAGCTAATATTATCCATCCTTACGAATCATTCTATTTGTTTGTAAATGAAGAGAATTTCGATAATATGGAATGTAGATTCTCCCCATATTATAGCGGATTTCATTATTTACCTGATGTAGATTGGGAGATCACGATATCTGCAATTCAAACTGATGGAGATGAAATAGTTATAGGTTGCTGTGATAACGCTACAGATAGTTTTGATAATGTTTACGATCTACCCGAACCACCTATTAAACCTATAGAAAATGGAATTAAAATGTATCTTCCAAAAGATCCACAACTCGATTCGCTATTTATTTATTCTGAATTGAATCGTGAAATAATGTCGTCTTTGGAAACAGGTATTCCAGAGTTCAAACAGTGGAATTTTGTTTTGGAAACTCAAATCTTAAATGCAGTAACACTCGAATTCGATTTGTTAGATCTACCGGAAGGTTATCATGCCGATATCCAGATTGATGGCAATAGTTGGAATCAACTTACAAGTGGAAATTACATTTATTCAATTATTCCTTCTCAAATTGGGGCAATCTCAGGTTCGGTGACTGTAAACAATAATGTTGCATCTTCGGATGATATAGTTTCTACTGCATATAACTTCATTAACTTCCCAAATCCCTTCAATCCTTCTACAAATATTCGCTTCAATGTTCCAGTAGAAAGTGAAGTAGAGCTATCAATTTACAATATTAAAGGGCAAAAGGTAAGAACTCTGTGCAAAGAAATTCTGCCTTTAGGAAATCATGAATATATTTGGGAAGGAAAGAATAATGCTAATAATGCTGTAGCTTCCGGTATCTATTTTATCAGATTGGACAATGGAGAAAAAACACAAGTTAGAAAAGTACTTTTATTAAAATAAAATTACAAACTATAATCAAAGCTTATTCCATTCCATGGTGTAAAACCAGCTCGAAATATTATTCCATTCTTTTTTGATAACGATATCCAATAACACTATGAAATGTTATGTCTTTAAACTCTTCGTGTTCAATCTCTTCAGTAAGAATAATGACATAACCTATACAGCATCCAAGCTCAAACCTTGATCTTTTACCGCCAAGATGATAATACATAACACTATGTACAATATCACCATAGACAGATGAGACATCTAAACTAAATCTATTTGATTCATTAATTCCAAAATCAACATTTAACGAGCTGAAGAATTTTCCACCCATCTCTAAATAAAATGCAGTGCCAGGCAAATCTTCTGATTCATTTTCCTGAGAGTAGAGTTTATAATATGGTGAAAATACAAAACTAAGTAATAAAAATGTTGAGAGAAAATATTTTTTGCTCATTGGTTCTCCATTCTTTAACGATCTCAATGACATCATCGGGCATAGCTTCCTCATCTACGTCTACAAAAAAGGAGT
>JAUVKM010000082.1 GCA_030596265.1 Candidatus Cloacimonadota bacterium | reverse complement strand
GGATTAACATGATAAACAAGATTTTTTGAGACATTAGGAATAATATTGTAATCATAACTTGAATTTGCCAAATCTAAAAATTCCTAAAGTATTTTTCATTAATTTCTATCCAGTTAATCATGTCGATCCTGTCTAAACTCCTTGTTTATCCTAATATTTTAATTACAAAGCGGACTTCGTGAGCGAAGCTCTTTAACTACTTCAGCTAGTTTTTCTACAGTATAGTCGATCTCTTGCATTGTATTATATCTGCTGAATGTGAATTTCATTGAACTGTGTGATTGCTCATGGCTTCTACCGAGAGCCATTAAAACATAATTTGCTTTTAATCCTTGGGAAGCACAGGCACTTCCGGTCGAAATGGAAACACCATTAATATCCATCATCATCATAATTGCTTCTCCTTCGATATAATCAAAGGAAATATTGATATTATGAGGAGCTCGTTTGTCTCCACGCGGACCATTCAATAAAGTATCAGGGATTGTGGATTCTATTTTATTAAGTAGATAATCAGAAAGTTTGCGGATCTTTGCAATATTTGCATCCAAATCATTAAAAGCAAGTCCTACAGCTTTGGCAAATCCTGCAATAGATGCAACATTCATACCGCCTGTTTGCAGATTATCCATTCTGTTAACTCCATGTTGAACTTGACCCAATACAATCCCTTTTCGCTGATACAAAGCACCAATACCTTGATGACCGTGAATTTTGTGAGCACTTATTGACATTAAGTCTATTCCCAGTTCATTCACATCGATCGGAATACGTGCATAAGCTTCACATGCATCTACGTGCATAGCAATTTTTTGTTCTGCGCTATCCAATATTTCTCTAATCTTTTTTATCGGTTGAATTGTACCAACTGTATGGTTTCCAATCGTAGTCATGAATAAAATTGTGTCTTCACGGAGAGAATTCTTTAATTGCTCAAGATCAATAAAACCCTCATTATCAGCGTTAAGATAGGTCACATCAAATCCGCTTTTTTCAAAGAAAGCTGCGTTGGTTAGAATATCCGGGTAATCTATCACAGAACAAATTATATGTGTTCCTTTGTTTGAATTTGCTGTAAGGTATCCCTTGATGGCAATATTGTTAGCCGCTGTTCCACCAGACGTGAAATGAATTTCTGTTGAGTTTGCAGAAATTGAATCTGCAATTATCTTTTTTACTAATTCCAGATCGGAAGAAATCTCAGTTCCAGTTGCATTGAAATTCTCAGGGAAGTAATATCTATTCTTCATGTACTCAGTTGTAATTTTTATAACTTCCGGTGCAGGTTTAGATGTTAAGCAATTATTAAAATATATTCTTTGCATAAAATTCTCCTTATAACTTAGCCACGATTTGATCCAGCTTTATCGAGTCAAAATATTTTTCTGTATATTCATTTATTTCGTCCCAAAGTTCTTTAAAACCGCAAGGTAGACCTATACAGTGTGAATGTTCTTCCGGGTTTCCATTGCAGAAAGGAGCAACATATTTCTCATCAACAGCTTCCATAATGTCTTTAAGAGAGATATTATGAATTTTTATGGCAAGTTGATATCCGCCTTTTGCTCCATGGACACTTTTAACGAGTTCATTCTGCTTCAACTTTCTGAAGAGTTGTTCAATGTATTTCACCGGAAGATTCTGATTTCTGCAGATTTCATTAATGGAAACCGGTTTATCTGTAGAGTTTATGGCGAGTTCTGTTAAAGCTCGTACAGCATATTCAGTCTTCGTTGAAATAATCATTATCTTCTCCTTAGAGGATAACATATAAAATTAGTATGAATTGGCAAATAGTTTTTTATTAAAAGGTAAAGAATAAATGATAAGTTTAATAAAAGTAAGTGTTTCGTATCAGCAAAAAAAAGTTCTGGAAGATCTTTCAATTGATTTTCATAAGGGAGAATTCTGTGCTCTTTTGGGTCCCAACGGAGCAGGGAAATCTACTTTACTTAAAGCGATCATTGATTTTCAACTTGAAAAAACCGGAAAAGTTTATATTTCCGGAAAGGAATTTCATGATTGGTCACGGCAGGAACTTGCAAAGCAGATTGCAATAATCCCACAGGATTTCCAACTTCAATTTGATTACACAGTTGAAGATTTGGTATTAATGGGAAGATTTCCATATCTTGGACGCTGGCAAAACTATACAAATATAGATAAGAAAAAAGTAGAGCAGATATTAATGCAGTTAGATCTGATTTCCTTAAAAAGTAAGCTTTATTCACAACTAAGTGGTGGTGAGCGAAGACGTGTTTCCATAGCAAGGGCATTAGCTCAGGAAACCCAGGTTTTATTGATGGATGAAGCTTTTGCAAATCTTGATATAAATCATCAATTGGAAATCATGCAGTTACTTTCTGAGATAAACAGGGAACACAATAAACTAATAATCCTGGTTTCCCATAATATAAATTTAGCAAGTGAATATTGTGAAAGAATTGTTATGCTAAAAGAAGGAGTTGTAATCGCTGATGGAACACCCGGAAATATTGTGAATTCAGAGAATTTAAAAGAACTTTATAACGCTGATTTGAAGATAATAAAGAATCCTATTTCAGGGAAACCAAACTTGATATATCCGGGGAAAAATGCGAATTAGAATAATAGTTATACTTCTAATAATATCAATGAAATTGATCGGTCTGAACATTAGCGGACGTATTGTGAATGTTGATGGAGAGTCAATTGGGAATGTTGTCATCACTGTAAATAATAAAGCTGTGATTTCACGGGAAAATGGAAATTTCAGGTTAGTGGATGTATTTGCTGAAGATAAAATAAATTTTCATAAGATCAGTTATAAAGATAAAACTATATCAGCAGGTGATATCAAAGAGATCATTATTTTAGAAGAAGATATTATCACAATTCAAGGATTAAGAGTAATTGAACAAAGGAAAAGAGAATTAATTGGTACAAGTGAGATTATTGTTATCAAAACTGGTAACAGTTCAGGTTCAGCTGCAGATGTTTTGCGAGATTATACAGACCTGCAAATTTCAGGAACACCACTCACAGGGGAAGAACAGAAGATCATTTTTCCTGGTTACAAAGCGCGTCATACGCTTGTAATGCTGGATGGTATTCCTCTAAATAAAAGTGGAACAGCATTCGACATATCAACTATCCCGGCTGAGATAATTGAGAGTATCGAAGTGGTGAGAGGCAGTTCCAGCAGTATTGGTGGTGCCGGTTCGATGGGTGGAATTATAAACATTAATACAAAACGGGCAAATAATAAGTATATGGCAAATGCCAGCCATACCTTCGGTTCATTTGGTTTGGATAAACACTCATTAACAGTATCTGCTGCAAATTCAAAGATTCAAATTTATGCTTTTATCAGGAAGAGTTTTGCCCGTAACGATTTTGAGTATATTCCTGCAGAAGATCCCGATACACTGAGAACCAGAGACTTCAATGATAAATCTATTTATGATGCAAATATCAGCCTGGGTTATTCCGGATCGATAGGAATGTTATCATACAAATTACTCTTCCAGGATTTCTTTAAGAAACTTCCTGGTAATATTGAGTCTTTAGAATGGTTTAAAAATAGCAGACTTACAGGACAATCACAAAAACATGTAATAAATTATTCAAGAAAATTAGAAGACTTTAGAATAAAAACAGATCTTTTCTATTCACTCGACAAATCTTTATACGATAATACACGTCTTGACTCACCTTGGTCTGAGAATATTTTTCTTGCAACTCTTGCCAGAAACTGGCAATTGAGTAGGGGTATTAAACTACATTCAGAATATTTGAGTGATGCCTTTTACGTAGATTGGGGTGGAGATTACCGATACGAAGATTTCAAGTATACAGATTTGAATTACCCAGATCAATCCATTGAAAAAGTTTACAGAAATAACTATGCTGTTTTTGGGAAAACTCACCTCAAACAAAAGTATTTTCCTTATACTACAAGTTTAACCGGTTCAGCTCGTTGGGATAATACAACAGATTTTAAGGATCATACAAGCTGGAAGATAGAACCTGAGTTTACTTATGAAAATTATTTTAAGATATATCTTGGTGGGAATGTGGCAAATGGTTATACTTTGCCTTCATACTACAGTCTTTTTTGGAAGGGTGATACACATGTATCCGGTAACCTCGACCTGAAACCGGAAAGTTCTCTTAGCTGGCAGATCTTTTCAAAACTGGAATTATTAGATAACTCTTTTAAGGTTACTTATCGTCATGATGATATTGATGATATGATAATCTGGATTAGAGATGAATTGCAAAAATGGAAGCCAATGAATCTATCTGTTGCAGAAATTGACAATTGGGATTTTGAATTGAATTTGAAACCTTTTCGATCTTTGGAGATTGGGGCAATTTACACAAAAAGTTCAGCTATCAATAGATCAAAGAATGATCCAAATTATGGAAATAGTATTATTTATGTTCCGGATTATTCACTCGATATAGATATGAGAATAACATCAGGAAATTTTGTTGGTGATTTATCATATAAACTTATTGGTGAACAATGGACAAATTCCTATCAAGCTACTACAGAACATCTACTTCCAGCTTACGATCTGCTGAATGCAAGGATTGAATATTCTATAAGTTGGAAAAAATTTGAGTTCATACCAACTATTAGAATTAACAATATTTTGAACAAGTTGTATGAGATTTACGATCATATACCACAGCCAGGTATTAACTGGGAAGTGAATTTTGGAATTGAATGGAAGATATAAAACCTTATCTCACCCCTCTTCTGAGAGTAGAGGGAGTTAAAAGTGAGTTTGTAGTATAAAATAAAAGGAGATGGATAAAATGAGAAAAAATTTAGTAATTTTAGCAGTGTTTACAGCATTGAATTTGTGGGGAGTAGTTGGTTTTGTAGTAAATTCGGGAAGTGAAACTTTATCTAGAATTGATTTTGAAACTGGAGAAATAGAAGAAGTTTTTTGTGTCCTTGGTATATCACCAAATCGCGTGGAACTAACTACGGAATTTGCTTATGTTGTGAACTCTAGTGATAACAGTATTCAGAAAATTGACATCAACACAGGTAACACGATCACAAATATTTACATTGAAAATTCTTCGAATCCTTATGATATCATTATTGATGAAAATCATGCTTATGTTACTGGTGGGATGATAAATAAAGTTTATAAAATAGATCTTGATACCGATAGTGTAGAAAGCTCCATTGTTGTAGGTGGAAATCCTGCAGGGATGGCTATCCTGGATGGTAAATTATATGTAGGAAATACCGATTACGGAACCGGATATTCCAATTGCTCTGTTAGTGTAGTAGATTTGCTTACATTTAGTGTTGAGGTAACGATTCCAACTGAAGTAAACCCGCAATTTTTAAAAACAATTAATGGGAATATCCATGTGAGCTGTGGGGGAGATTGGAGTACGATCTTAGGTAAGATCTGTATAATTGATCCAGTATTGAATATTGTAACAAATACTCTTGATATTGGTGGTGCTACCAGTAATTTTGCTTTAATGCCGAATAATATAGTTTATGTAGCTGATGGTTTTGGCTCATCTCTTTTTGCATATGATGCAGATACTTTTGATATCATCTATGATAACTCAAATCCTTTCACCCCCGGTGGAACGATGGTCGCTTCCAATGATGAAAATCTTTTTGTACTTGGTGGAGAATGGGGACAAAATTTTACAGTTAAGGTTTTTGATGTTAATGAAAATCTTTTAAATGAATACACTGTTGGACAATATGCAACAGATATTAAAATTGTACCGGAGATTGTTTCAGTACACGATGAACAATTACCAATGCCTGACCACAATTTAACTAACTACCCAAATCCGTTCAATCCGACTACGACCATAAGTTTCAGCATCGAACAAAACCAACAAAACGAACAAGTTGAATTGGCAATTTATAATCTAAGAGGGCAAAAAGTAAAGGATATTTCTCCGAGCTCGTGTCATCCTGAGTTCATCGAAGGACGAGGAGAAACAACATTTAGTGCAATTTGGAACGGAACTGATTCTAACAATCAACCAGTATCTTCCGGAATTTATTTCTATAAACTTATAATAAATGGGAATACAGTAGCTTCAAAAAAATGTATGCTGCTCAAATAGATTCGAGTCGTAAGGAACTTGTAACAACGACTCGAAGCAGAAATCGAGCCGAGATTCACTCTGATTTATTATTCACAGATGTTATCATAAACGGATGGAGGATATAATTTTCTAATTATTGGGTTTCTTCTTTTCTTCGATCTGTTTTAATATCTTTTCCAATTCCTCAGTTGAGAATCTACTAACGCCGGTTTTATCGACAATTGCAGAATTAAGCATTTGCAGGATTTTCTTTCCTTCTTCTGAATCTTCACTGAATTTAAATACTTTTTGACTTTTTTGAGGTGGTGTTAATATCTTTAAGTGGTTTTTATCATCTATAAAGAATTCAATATAAAACGAATCATTTTCATTTTTTTTATTCTTGAAAATAATCCAAACTTTATATATAGAATTAGTTAACGTAATTTCATAATCAAGGATTTTCGATATTTCGTAGCTTGGATTATAATTATCCAGATCAACTTCAGAAAAATAATAGTACATTTTTTCAAGTGAATTATTTTCTAAATTTGTTTTGAAGCTTTTTAAGAATTGAACAATGAGATCACTTATTTTTGGTGTAATAATTTTTTTTGTTGCAATAACTCCAAGTTTTTTGAAAGTCTCTGCTTTTAATTTACGTTTAATACGAGATATCTTCTTTCTTAGAGTATCATTTGAAATCTCAAGTGTAGAATGCATAATGCCTATATTTTTATTGCATTGGAAATAGAAAAGTATAGTCTTCATCTCTTCATTATTTAAGGTTTGCAAAACTTCCGTGAATGTTTCCTTCAACTTTGAATCAGTTTCTGAAGTTAGATTAGTGCTTAATTTCTCAATAATATCTTGATTATATTTTTTAATGTTATCATGATTTCGCTTTGTAGTTCTGAAATGTTCTTGAATATGGATTTTGGAAGTGTTTATTATCCATTTGTTTACATGATTGCTTAATACCTCATCAGCTTTCAAAAGAAATACACTAATTGTTTTCATCGAAATATCATCAGCAAGATCAAAATCTCCTGTACGATATAAGGAATAATTATAAGATATTTGCTGTAATTTCTGCAAATCACTATTACAATATTTCAATTTTCCTCTCTAAATGAAAAATATAAATCAATTTAAATATATTTAGGAAATTTACGTCAAGAATAATAATTCTATAATAAAAATAGATAATATAAATTAACTATTCAGTTAATAAAAAATAAAAATAAAAAAAAGATGGAAAAATTACAAGAAAATATGTATAAAATGTTTTTAGCGTAACTTATTGTAATATAAAGTAGTTTGAGGTTGCAAACATTAAATTAAGAGAAAAAATGTTAATTTTTATTGAGTGGCTTCGTCACAATTTTGATAATATTAACATATATTAATAGAGAGTAATAAAAAATGGAGGAAATTATGAAAAAGATTATTATTAGTTTAATGGCAGTTTTGATGTTGAGTTCAATGGTTTATGCACTTATGTTGGATGATCTGGATATTCCGGATCAAATGACGATTGAAGAGTATTTAATCGATAATTTTGATGAAATTACTCAGATCAATATAGAAGACCTGGAAGGTGAACTATATGAAATCCTGGTTGTTGGTGAAAAATGGGTGATAATTGTAGTTGATGGTGATATATTTGTAATGTTAAGATAAATAGGAGCAAATCATGAAAAAGATATTCGAGAATGAGGATTATTTCATCATTATAATAGATGGTGAAATATTAGTAGTTAAGAAATAAGATAAGTTTTCCAGAGTTTTTTGAATGCCCGAAGCAGGTGACTGCTTCGGGGTTGAGTTATAACAGAGCGGGTTTACCGTGTTAAGTTAAATGAGGAGATGAGAAAATGAGAATTTTGATAGTTGAAGATGAATTGATAATAGCAGAAGATTTAAAATTAACCTTACAGAGTTTTGGTCATGAAGTAATTGCCATGGTATCTTCAGGTGAGAAAGCAATTGCCTTTGCGGACAGTTTAACACCGGATGTTATTTTC
>JAUVKM010000167.1 GCA_030596265.1 Candidatus Cloacimonadota bacterium | reverse complement strand
CCACAATAACTTCAGGAGCAGTCGACATACCAACAACATCAGCTCCCATTTTTGCCAGCATCTTGCATTCGGCACGTGTCTCCAAACTCGGACCGGAAAGTGCTAAATAGGTTCCATCCTGTAAAGAAAAATTATTATCTTTAGCTATTTTGTGAGCTATTGCAATATATTCTTTATTGTAAGGCTCGTGCAGACTTGGAAATCTTATTCCCAGTTCATCTTTATTTTCACCGATCAGCGGGTTATTTCCCATCCAGTTGATATGATCATTGATCATTACAAGATTTCCTGGAACCATTTTCTTATTCAAACTTCCAGCAGCGTTGGTTACGATCAATTTTTCTACGCCAAGCGCCTTTAAAACCCTTATCGGAAAGGTGACATCCTGCATGGAATATCCTTCATAATAGTGTAGTCTTCCCTGCAGAATTACAATACTTTTATTACCCAACTTACCGGATAGTAAGCGTCCTTGATGTGAGGGGGCAGTTGAAGCTTTCCACTCGGGAATATCCTGATAGGAAATAATTACCGGATCTTCCAGCAGCTCACCAATCGAGTTGAGCCCTGTCCCCAGGATTATGCCGATTTCAGGAGTAAAGTCTATTCGCTCAGCAACAAAATCAGCTGCCTTTTTTATATTTTCCAACATATCTATTCTCACCTAAATTCCAATTAAAATATTTTTTAGCATATTAAGTATAACAATAACAATTATGGGTGAAAAATCAACTGGTGATGCTGGGAATATCTTATGCAGAAAGTCCCGTACGGGTCGCATTACCGGTTCGGTTATTTGGATGATAAAAAGATAAACTTTAAAGAAATCTCCAGCAGGATTGATCTGGATCCATGATAGTACTGCTCTGATGATTATCAGGAACATATATATTTGCACGGCTTGTGCTATAAGTAATCTTAATGAGTCCATTTACAAAACCTCGTGACAGTTCCTGCAGCGAGCTTCGTAGATATCGGTAGCTCCGACAACAACAGTTTCTTTACTCTTGGTTAGACGTTGAGTTCTGCTGGCTGGATTTCCGCATTTTACACAGATCGCATTGAGTTTAGATACATATTCGGCAATTGCCAAAATGGCCGGCATCGGACCAAATGGTTTGCCGCTATAATCCTGATCAAGTCCGGCTACGATAACGCGTTTGCCATTATCTGCCAGCTTATCGCAGACAGCTACAATATTATCATCAAAAAATTGTACTTCATCAATAGCAATTATCTCAGTATCATATTTAACAAGATCATGAATTTCCTGTGCGGTTTTAACGATTTGGGAAGGAGTTTTCATTTTACTGTGTGAAACAATGTGATCTTTTTCATAGCGGTTATCGATCTCAGGTTTAAATACCTGTATCTTACGTCTGGCATATTCAGCCCGGTGTACACGACGGATCAGTTCTTCTGTTTTACCACTGAACATACTGCCGCAGATCACCTCGATCCATCCCGTCTTATTATTAATGATATTCATTTTCTAACTCCATTTGTCATTAATTTTTCGCTGAGTTATTGTGTCAAATCATTTGTGAACTGTAGATTACTGGTAAAAAATGTTTAGTTATTACTTCTATCTTTAGATATTCTGCAGAGAAATACATATGTTTAATGTTTAACAAAATGTTGATAAATCTCAATTAAATTTCATAATATATTATAAAATGAAATAATTAGAAAATATTTGACTGAATAGATGAATTTTGCAATATGTCAGAAAAGATATTTAATTGGAGTATATTTATGAAGTATCGTGTTTTAGCTATTAATCCGGGATCAACTTCAACCAAGATCGCCCTCTTTGATGATACGATTATTGTATTTATAGAGACATTGCGTCATGATGCTGGTAAAATTGCAGAATTTGACGGAATAATTGAACAATATGAATTTAGGAAAGAACTTGTACTAAATGCTCTGGCTAATAACAATATTGAGCTTTCATCTATCGAGGCGGTAGTGGGAAGAGGTGGTTTGGTAAGATCAATTTCCAGTGGAACTTACCTGATCAATGATAAGATGCTTAAAGATCTGAAAGATCCGAGCTTGTGGGGGCGTATCCACGCTTCTAATCTGGGTGCCTTTATTGCAAAATCCATAGCTGATGAAACGGGTATTTCTGCTTTTATTGTTGATCCGGTCACAGTTGATGAGTTTGAAGATATTGCCCGCATTTCCGGCTGTCCGGAAATTGAGAGACAATCTCTTCTGCATGCGCTAAATCTCCGTTACTGTGGGATAAATATAGCCGCTAAGTTGGAAAAAAAATTCACAAAGGTAAATCTGATAGGAGTTCATATGGGCGGTGGCATCAGTGTGGCTGCTATTAGGAAAGGTAAGATGATCGATGTGAATAATGCAGTACTGGGCATGGGACCATTCTCACCTCAGCGTGCCGGTGCTCTGCCGATCGGCGATCTGCTCGAACTGGCTTTCAGTGGTAAATATACCCATAAAGAACTGGTTAATATGTTTACTAAAACAGGTGGTCTTATTGCCTATCTGGGAATGGATCATGGTGGTGAAGTTATAGCGATGATCAAGAAGGGTGATAAAAAAGCGAAACTTGTTTTTGATGCTATGCTCTATCAGATATCCAAAGAGATCGGTGCCTGCGCGACAGTGCTTAAGGGTAAGGTCGACGGTATATTTTTAACAGGTGGTCTTGTTTATAACGATTATGTTGTGAATGCATTAAAGGAGAGAACATCCTTTATCGCAAAAACTTTTGTTATTCCAGGTGAAAAGGAGATGGAAGCTCTTACCCAAGGCGGTGTAAGAGTTCTTAAAGGTATCGAAGCAGTAAAGGTCTATAAATAGATTATTTTTTTAAGGGTGACCTACGTATAATTATGATGAAAAAAATTATTTTGTTATTATTTGTTATCTTTGCTCTATTAAGTTGCAGCAAAATAGAAGAAAGTGATTGGACTATTCTCATTTATATGGCAACAGATGCAGATAGTGCTTTGAATTTTGCTGCCTTGAATGATCTAGAAGATATGATGCAGGCAGAATTTTCTGATAATATTAATGTTATTGTACAAGTTGATTACAGCGAATCGAATTCTCCACCGGCAGCCTATAGATATCACATTTATCCCGGACTCAAAGAGCAGATCTCCTATTTGGGTGAGATCGATAGTGGTGATGAGAATGAACTGACTGCATTTGCGAATTGGGGTTTTAGAAAATATCCATCGGAAAAACAAGCACTTGTTATCTGGTCGCATGGAAATGGCTGGTATCCATATTTTTGCCCGGATGTTGAAGCGAATAATGATATTGGTATTGCCAATGGAGAGCTTCGGACTGGGATTAAAAATATCAACGAACATTTGGAAATTCTTATCTTCGATGCCTGTAATATGCAGACAGTGGAAGTTGCCACAGAAATAGCAGAATATACAGATTACATTATTGGTTCTGAAGATGGTGTGGATGATGCAGGTTTCCCATATAATGAAGTTTTATCGATGTGGGAAGAACAAACCATTATAGAGAACTTATGTTTAGAGATTGGTTTTCAATTTCATTGGTATTACGACATGGTAGGGATAAATCCCTTCTCATGTTCTGTCCTAAAGACTTCTGAGTTTCAACAACTATTGAACAAACTCAGCGAGTTTACTTTGCAATGGACAATACATGCTTCAGATGAAATCTTTATTGAGAGTCGACAGAATTGTATAGAATTTAATGAAGCATGGTCGATAAATCTGGCTTTGGATGTTGATATTAAAGAATTCTTCACAAATATATATAATAATACTGAAAATGATTCCCTTAGTATAATTTCCAATGAAATACTTATTGCAATTGAATCCAGTTACATCTTTCAGAAAACAGAAGAATATCAAACTGGTTATCCATCTGACAATGTTGGAACTGCAATTATCTGGTTCCCTGATGAAGAAACACAGTGGTATTTTAATGATCGAAAAGATGAATATGAACAATTGCAATTCTCACAAACAAACTGGCTCGATTTTCTGGAACACAGCTTCACAAATTAATAGATTTATCCACACCTATAAACACCTGGAATTTAATAAAAAATCCTAATAATATTCCGCAGGAATTTAAACGTCTCTCCTATAAGAGATTAGGGATATTTATAAGTGTGCATAACACGTGTATAAAATGTGAATAATTTTTTTGTAATTAGCTATCTCAATATATAACAACAGATTAGAATTTTGGTAAATTTTTACAAAATTGTGAATATCTAACTTTATTATACCAGAAACTTATTAAGAAAATTGAAGGTTTATTGATTTAATAAAGGAGTAAATCATCTTCACCAATTTGAAAATTTTCCTCTTTTGTTAAACTAAATCTATACGTGACATATCTGTCCCAAATTGACAATTAATGTCCCACAATTTTTATATTTATTCGATAAAAAAAAACCTGAAAATGTGATTAGTGTACCCATTAAGCGTGTTTACGTAGAAAATATAATTTACAGGTAGATTGGCACTGAAATTGCATTAATAATAGTGATTTAGTAAATATTCATTAATGTTAACTAGTTAGAGCAATTCTAACTGGCGGACAGTCAGAGAGAGTGAGGGGCCCCTCCCCATCGCTCTCTCTGTGTTTTATCTTTCAAATAAAGATAGATGAATTTAGGACGCAAAATGAAAAAAACGAATTTGATTCTAGGATTTATACTGCTCATTTTATTGGTGATGAGTACAGATTTCTTTAAGAGTTTTTTTCTACAAACTAATTACAGATAAGAAAGAATATCAGAAAAAAATGTTAATGGTGAAATAGAATATAGCCAAACAGTACTTAATATTTAGCCTTTCAGAGTAATCTGAGAGGCTTTTTTATGTTATCTTGTTCATCTCATCAATAGCCAAAACACCTCAACTTCCAACAGCAAAACTTGACATAAAAACCAAATCACAAAAATTAACTTTTAGTGTGCTAGGCGGGAAAGTAGCGGTGTCCTGTAACCCACAATCCGCTATAGTGGGGCTGAATTCCTGCTTGAGAATACTGATTTCTTTTATAGAATTAATAAGTGGTGTTGAGAGTCAAGCCCAGCGCAATTGTGAGCTATGAACTGTGTCAGGTTCGGAAGGAAGCAGCACTAAATGGTTATCATGATGTGCCGCTGGTCTACTTGATTTGAGCTGGCTGTTAACTTCTATTCTAGAATAGGTATCGATTGCAGGTGCACACTTTTGTTTGATGAGGGATTAGGGGTTATGGATTAAGGATTGTCGATTAGAGATTATTGATTAGGAATGATTGATGAGGATATTTGAATGAAAAACGAGGTGCTTGAATTATCTTTCAATTTTGCAGTGAAGATAGTATTATTTTGTAAGAAATTAAACAAATCTTCTAAAGATAATTTTGTTATCAGTAATCAATTATTAAAATCTGGTACTTCAATAGGTGCTAACATAGAAGAAGCAAATGCTGCTCAATCTAAAAAAGACTTCCTATCTAAGATGTATATAGCTTTTAAAGAATCTCGAGAAACAAATTATTGGCTAAGAATAATT
>JAUVKM010000284.1 GCA_030596265.1 Candidatus Cloacimonadota bacterium | reverse complement strand
ATCCATGTTCACTCGATGAATCATTGTATTCAATAATTTGTGTTTGATCAGCAAAAAGCAAAAAAGCAGTTAAAACAAAAAAAAGCACCAGTAATTTTTTCATAATATGTCCTCCATTTTTTTATATACACTCTATTTTACACGCAATATTTATTCCTAAAATCAATTCGTAAAGCATTAAATTCATGTCGATTAACTCATGGCTGGAGTTATTCAAATTCTCTTCTATAAAATGGAATGGTTGTATTCAATTATTTCAACAACAAGCATTTCCTGTTCATCTCGAAATCACCGGATTTAAGTTTGTAAAAATAAACTCCTGATGAAACAGGTTTGCCACTATCATCGGTTCCATTCCATGTAATTGAATAACTATTTTCTCCTTGTGCTTCGACAGGCTCAGCATGACACAAGCTCGGGGAAAGATCTTTCACTTTTTGCCCTTTCAAATTAAAGATCGTCAACTCCACATTCTCTTTAATTTCTGTGGTTAAACTAAATGAGATAGTTGTACTCGGATTGAACGGATTAGGATAGTTCGTAAGATAGGGTTTTTCTGCCGGTACAATGTTGTTTTCTACACCAACTTCTCCGATCTCTTCTAATAATTGCGTCATAAACAATTCAGCATCGTTATTATAGGTAAAGTAAAGAGGGAAACCGAGCAGAACAAAATAACCATTTGGTTGAGCTTTGAGAGCACAATTTTCTCCGATATATGGATTTCCTGCAGCACCGTCATATTGATAGATACCATTTGTAGATTCAGGAAAAATTACAATATAAGGAAGCATCCCATTAAAAGGAATGTGAACTTTATCAGGATCAACATTCAGATCTTCGTATTCATCGGAAGTTGCACCTGTAAATTCCCATTCATAAACTTTCTGAGTCGCACTGCAATTAAGGAAATCAGATTTGAATGATCCCGGAATTTCCAATGCAGTTTCCCACCCGGAGATTATTAAGTTTCCACCACCTGCAAGATAGCATCCAAGCACATCTAGATTATCATTAATACTATGATTGATTATATCATCATCATGAAAAATAATAGTTGAAAAGTTCACAATGTATTCCAAATCTAATTCTCCTTCATCAGCATAATCATAAGCGGTGAAACTGCAATTGATAATATCTTCATAAAATTCATCAACCGTTTCATCATCAGGGCTCCCTTGAAATCCATAACCATCATTTGTTTCATCTATAACTAACAATCCCTGATCAAGTGGGAAATTTAGAGGAGTAGCTTCATAAATTCCTGAGAATGGAGTTTCATAGGATTCATCTTTTATTGCTTTAAGCTTGTAATAATATGTAGTTCCATTTACAACATCATTATCGGTATAAGAGGTTTCTGTTATTATATCTGAATTTATAATGATAAAGGGATCTTCCGGAGATTCTGCACGATACAAATTGTAGCCGTCAATATTAACTTCCGGCCAGAATTCGTTCCAATAGATAATAACACTTTCATCCGCTGAATAGGCGTTATTTATCTCAGCCTGCCTAAATGTTGTACCGAGGTTTAAAACCCAATTATTGGGATCAAATTCAATTGAAATAACTTCAGGGGAACTAAAAGGACGAATAGATTCTAGAGGTGTATTAGGAGCAGCCTGAACAAGAATTGAATCGTGGTAAGATTCATAGTTAATATGCAATGGAACATCGAGATAAAATTCGGTATCGGTGTTAGATGAAGTCTCTACAAAAGTTTTGATTAAGCCTGTATTCAAATCAGTAAAATATGTGTATTCCATACTTGGAAGTCCCGGCTGATATATCCATTGAAGGAAAAACTGATCCAAGTCCATTCCGCTCACATTTTCACACACTTCCTGGAAATCATCTGTGATCACGTTCCCATTATGGTATTCAGTAAAATACGTTTGTAGTATTTGGAAGAAAACTTCATCACCTGTTTTCAAGCGAAGCATGTGCAATACAGCTGCCGGTTTTTCATAAGTTGCCGGAGTGAAATATGCACCTGGCGGAGGATCATAAACAATATGAGGGGAGTTACCTCCCCAACTAATATAATATTGTTGAATAGAAGTATAAACATAATCAACCATCGCTTCGAATCCCTGCCAGGCTTGCATATAAGTGGCTTCCGAGTATGTTGCAAACCCTTCAGACAACCAGACATCCGCCCAGGTTAGTGGAGTAAGGCAATTGCCAAACCACTGATGTGCCAGTTCGTGAGCAATTCCTGTCTCGTAAGTATGATTGCCGGTTATCCAACCGGTTGTCATTGTTGTCATTGTTTGATGTTCCATGGCAGCATAAGTGGCAAAACTTGTTACAGCATTTCCATATTTTTCAAATGGATAATCACCATAAAGCCCCGAAAATGTTTCCATCATAAAAGGCAGATTAGAAAAGTCTTCTGTTGCATCTGGTATCATACTGGCAGAAACAAAATTCTGAATTGGAATATCTCCGAAAGAATCAAGTAATTCCACATAACTCTTAGCAACTATAGAAACTAGATAGGTTGCCATTGGATTCGATCCTTCCCAATTGTGGGTCATAGTTCCATTACCATTATCTACAATCAATGTTCGTAATCCGTTACAAGCTGCTAACCAGTTATCTCTTACAGTAATGTGTAAATCAACTTCGGCTTTATCCCATGGATGATCATAACAGGGCCACCAATATCGGGAAGCATTTGGATCGGAAATAGTGAATACATGACTGGTGCTGAAATACATTCCCAAACCGTTCCAAATCGGGTTACCGGAATACTCTACTATTGTTGTAAATTGTTCCCCGGGATTTATTGTCCCAAGCTGAATGGTTATTAAACTTCCATCATAAGTATAGCTAGCTGTATTTCCATTTAATTGAACATCAAGAACTGTCATTGTCTCTAATTCATAACTGATC
>JAUVKM010000235.1 GCA_030596265.1 Candidatus Cloacimonadota bacterium | reverse complement strand
TTGATCTTGTGCACAATCTCATGAACCGATGTTTTATCAGCTGAAAAAGGACTGGTAAAAGGGTTGTCTTCAAATTCATTATAATCTATTATACTACCACTAAGATCCATTCTTAACCACGACCCTTCAACTATTTTTTCCGGCATAGGTTTTTTAAATCCCTTTCCCATACTTCCGAATGTCCATAACATTGTGAATATCATGATGATGATGATGACAACAGATGTTAAACATCTAAGCGAAAACCATTTTGATTTCATAATATACTCCTTTGTCTTTTTTATATTTTTAATTAATATTTTCTCTTATCCACCTCATCCCAGCCTTCTCCTATCCAGGAGAAGGAGTACAAAAACTTCCTCTCCTCGCAGGAGAGGATTGAGGTGAGGTTAAAACACTCTAATATCCAAAATTTATTTAATAATCTAATTAATATTTAATTCTTTCAATTTTCGTGATAAATTGCTCACTTGCAAATCGAGTGTCTTTGCAGTTTTGGAGATATTTCCATCATTCATTTTAAGCTGAATTGAGAGATATTTAGTTTCGAATTCCTTTCGCTTTTCTTTAAGAGATAAGGTTTCATTCCAAAAGTTGGAATCCGGTTGTTTTGCAATTCCAAGATTATTGATATCATCTGGTTCGATAATTATTTTTGGAACAAGGATGTATAATCTTTCTATGAAGTTTTTTAGCTCTCTAATATTACCTTTGAATTCCCAAGATCGAAATTCTGAGATAGTTTCCGGTAAAAACTCTTTAAGCGGAAGTTTTAATTCATTTGAAAATTGATTAGAGAAATATTCTACCAGCAATGGAATATCTTCAGGATGCTGACGTAGGGGAGGAGCAGTAATAGGAATTACATTCAATCGATAATAGAGATCTTCCCTGAATTCCCCTTTTTGTACAAGTTCTTCTAGATTTTTATGAGTTGCAGCGATGAGTCTTATATCAATTTTAAGTGTTTTATTGCTTCCAACCCGCTCGAATTCACCTTCTTGTATCACACGTAGTATCTTGGATTGCGCCTTAAGGCTCATATCTCCGATCTCATCGAGGAAAAGTGTTCCGCCATGTGCTTGTTCTATCTTTCCGCTTTTACTGCCTACAGCCCCGGTAAATGCTCCCTTTTCATAGCCAAATAATTCGCTTTCTATAAGCTCTGTTGGAATTGCAGCTGAATTGAACTTGGCAAAAGGTTTATCTTTTCTTTTGCTTTTGTGGTGAATAGCGTAAGCAACCAGCTCTTTACCTGTCCCACTCTCTCCTCTAACCAATACTTTTGAATCACTTGCAGCAATTCGATCGATTAATGATAAAAGTTCTTTAATGGGTTCACTGTTGCCAATTATTTTGTATTTTTCATTCTCATTGGTTTTTAATCTGCTATAATCTATTGCCATATTTTGGAATTCAAATGCCTTTTTTATGATGATCTTAACTTTTGTGAGGCTTAATGGCTTTTCAAGAAAATCATAAGCTCCGTACTTTATAGATTGAACAGCTTCTTTGATCCCACTGTGTCCTGAGATCATTATTACAATTATATCTTCTCTGAGTTTTTTCATATCTTTAAGAAGATCAATGCCGTTTGATCCATCGAGTCGTACATCCAAAAGAATGATATCCGGTGTCATACTCTCAAATTTACTCATTCCTTTCTTACTATCGAGAGCAAAATCACATTCATATCCTTCGTCTTCTAAAATATTTTTTAAAGTTAGACATATATTCATTTCATCGTCAATAATGAGTACTTTCATTTATTTCTCCTGAGTCTTTTAACAGCTGTTCGGAATCACAATTTCAAAACAACTGCCTTCATTTTCCCTGCTGGTCACACTTATTGAAGAGTTATTTATATCAACTAATTTTTTTACTAAAGCAAGTCCTAATCCTGTTCCTTTTTTCTTTTTAGTGAAATATGGTTCGAATATTTTATTGATATCCTTTTCATTGATTCCTTTGCCCGAATCAGAAATACTGATCACTGTATTCATCTCTCTTTTTTCTATTTCGATGAAAATGCCGCTTTCTTTTCCCGAAGCATCAATAGCGTTCTGAACAAGATTTGTGATTATCTGATAAAAATGTGTTCGATCAAATAAAATAGTGCAATTCTCTCCAGATATTACTATTTCAAAATTATGCTGATATGAATTAAGGATTTCATCCATAATTGCTTTTGGGTTAAATTCAGAGATTTCCGGATTGATATTTTTAGCAAAATTAGAGAAAGAGCTAACCAGAAGTTTCAAATTGTTGATTTCTTGATTTATGATCCTAACTGATTCAGGGAAGATCTCATAGAATTTTTTATGATCAAGCTCAAATTTCTCTTCCAATCTTTCAATTGAAAGTTGAATAGGGGTAAGTGGATTCTTTATCTCGTGAGCTAAAATGCGCGAGAGTTCTTTCCACATTGTATCTTTTTCAGCTTGCAGTAATTTCTTCTGTGTGTTCTCCAATTCACGAGACATACTATTAAATGAATGCTTTAGTTCACGAATTTCTTTAATTCCGGTTTCCGGTAAATAAACAGAGAAATCACCATCGCGGATCGTTCTTGTAGCTTTTTGTAATTGGTTCAGGGGTTTTGTAATTCTATATAAAAATGCAATAAAAATTATGACTGATAATATCATTAATAATAATAAATATGCCATAGAATAGATCTGAGCTTCATGTTTCATCATTTCAGAGTCAGCCAGGTTCTGCCGGAAATTATTTAGTAATTCTCGGACTTTTATGCTGTCTTGTTTTGTATTAAAAGTAAGCTCTGATATTGAAATATCGAATTTCATTTCAGAAAATAATCTATTTGATTGCTGGTATTTTTTTACAAAAAAATTGTTTATTATAAATAAACTAGATAAATATAGTAGAAGAAATAACAATATGACACTGGATCTAATTCCAAGATTAATCTTCATGATTTTCACTTTCTAATTTTGCCGTAAGTTTAGGCTTATTAAATTTCCATAACATCATAAGATCAAAGTCTCTATTTAGTGCTATTAAACGAATTTTAGGAAGATATGCTTTCAAAGTAAATGTACAATCATGAATGTTCTCATCTTTAAAACTGTATTCAATATTTGAAATAATAATTTTTAATTCATCATAAGAATTAGTTGAAAAAGATAAGCCCTGATCTTCAAGCTCAATACTAAATAATTGTGTAAGAGGATCAAATATTATAGAATGCCTGAATTCCTCTTCATGGATCATAAGACCTTCTAAACCAATCTTTACACTAAAATAAATATCAATACTTTGTCCGGATTTAAATATCTCTTCAAAATCGTTTTCAAAAGCATTTTCTAATTTACATTCAAAGAACATTCTATCATCCAGAAAAGAAGTTGTATAAGCCGAAAAACTGGCTTCGTTGCCCTGATAGGAAGAGAGAAGCAACATCGAAAATGCTGCTAATCCACTTATGACCTTTTCCGCAAGTATCTGGAACATCCTCTTCCTCCTAAAAAAAGAGTCTCTAACAAAGTATGTTAGAGACCCTTCAATATTTGTCAATAATTAAAATCCAAACCAAGGTCCGATCGAGATTGTATATCCCTGATAAGGTGTTTCAGGTGAGTTTGCAACTACGAAGTTGTCTTCACAAGATACAGCATCCCAGCCGCCTGTATAAGAATGGGAAAGCATATAACCACCTTCTGCACGGATACTTAACCAATCAAGAATTTTGTACATTACTGTGGCTTTAGGTTGGAACATAATGTAATTCTTCTCGAGTTCAATAGCATTATTTGCAGATGAGTCCATATCATCATTTAACTCAAACCAATCATAATCACCATCGGTTTGTGA
>JAUVKM010000238.1 GCA_030596265.1 Candidatus Cloacimonadota bacterium | reverse complement strand
TGTTGGAATTCGTTGGCAATCTGGTTATGAAACACTTGGCTCGATAAGTTATAAATGGAATGCTGCCGGAAAAACAGGAACAACTGATGATTTCCGAGATGCCTGGTTCATTGGATACAATAAAAAACTTGTTACTGGTATCTGGGTTGGGTTTGATGATAATTCAAGCTTGGGAAAAGGGCAGTCGGGTGCTACTGCTGCACTTCCATCATGGCCCTATATAATGAAGAAAGCAGTTTATTTAGACTCTCCAAAAAATAGTAAAGGGAATCCAATTGTGAACGGAAATGAACTACAGTTTAATAAACCTGATGGCATTATTACACTAGAAATTTCTAAAGAAACAGGACTGCTTCCCAAAAATAATTATGAAGAAACAATGCAGGAAATTTTTATTGCCGGAACAGAACCAACTCCTCTCAGTGATAGCTTAAATTACTATTTCTATCCAACATTATATCGTGAGCATGACATGGATTCGCTGGTTATAGATCTGGGTGGAGTAGCTTATGTTTGGCCGGATTCCATCATTTTAGAACCTACTTACCCTGATACAACACGACCGTATTATATGGAAATGGCACCACGACACGAACCGGATCCAATTGACTTAGGAGGTGCTCTGATCTTAAAGCATAAGAAAATTGTAGAAAGACCAGACAGCCTGTTATGGAAGGGACCTGACTGGCTGAATCCGGTACAGGATTCTCTTGATACCTTGGATGAACTTATAGAATCACTGCTAAAGGCGGATAGGTGATCTTCCAAATCATTTATGCTGTAACGTTTATATTTTTATTGATATACCTGTTTTATTTGCGTTTATTTTATATTGGGTTAAAGAATAGAAATGTCAATTTTGTAAATTCTAAACCTTTTGTTTCAATAGTTATTGCTGCCAGAAACGAAGAAAAAAATATTGCACGTTTACTTACAACATTAGTAAACCAAACATACCAGTCAGATCGATTTCAGATCATCATTGCCAACGATGGCTCTAATGATGAGACAGCATCAATTGTGACCCAGTTCTCACAAAAATGGGATAAGATCAAATTATTGAACGTAACCGGAAGAGAAAAGGCAATTTCTCCCAAGAAAAATGCTCTTTCACAAGCAATAGAGATGGCGGAAGGAGAGATCATTCTTTCAACAGATGCTGACTGCCTGGTGGGACAATATTGGATAGAATCTATGGTTGCCTGTTTTAGTGATAACGAAATGGTTATTGGTTTTTCTCGCACGAAATTAGTAGATTGGTCAAATGCCAGCTTTATTAGGAAATTCGAACATTTTGATTTTTTAGCCATGCTTTATGCAGCAGCTGGTGCAATTTCATCAGGTAAGTATTTCTCATGTTCAGGGCAAAATATTGCCTATAAAAAAGAAGCCTTTAACAAGGTTGGTGGTTTTGAAAAGATCAAGCATCTCATCTCCGGTGATGATGTAAATCTTATGCAGCTTTTTCGTAAAAGTGGGATGAAAGTTAGTTTTGCTTTTACTGATCATAGTTATGTTTATACTCAGCCAATAAAAAATATTGGAAAATTCTTAAGCCAGCGGAGTAGATGGACTTCCAACATGAAATGGCAGATAATACTAAATCCTGAGTTTTTTGTTTACCTATTAAGTGTGTTCTTCATTACTTTCCTGCCAATTGTGATTCTATTTGATCTTTGGCAATTAGGAGTTGGAGTGCTTTTATTAAGAATATTCTTGGAACTTATTTTCCTTAAATATGGGTATGAAGTTTTTGGTGAGAATAAAAAAAAGTTGATATTTTATCCAGTATGGTTTTTTATACAACCGTTTTACATTATTGCAATTGCTTTAATGGGTGGATTGAATTTGTTTTCGTGGAAGAAGTAGATGAGTTCTGCAAATAGAGTGTTTTTGTCATCCTGACGAGACTTGCACGTTGTTCTTTGGAAGGATCTCTACTTATAATGAGATTCTTCGTGAGAAAATTCTTCGGGGAAGACCTCAGAAAGACAAACATTTCTTAAAATGCAGAACCCAGTATCGTAACTAATAGGAGGCTATTATGATTTTATTTAAAAGAGTATTATTTGTAGTTTTATGTGTTTCGTTCTTATCTTTGCTTTTTGCACAAGATGATTATGAAGCTTGGAAATCACAACAGAAAACAGAAATGAAAAAATTCATAAGTGAACAGGATAAAGCATTTGCAGATTTTCTGGAAAATAATTGGTGGCAATTTGAAACATTCAAAGCTGATGTAAAAGACACAACACCAAAACCTGTAACAATTCCTGAAGTTAAACCAAGAAAGATCGAAGAAATTGAGGTTAAGAATAAAATAAAAGAGATAAAAATACCTCCCAAAATGCAGATTGAAGAAAAAGAACAAAAAGACAGCATGGTGAAAGTTGAAATGACAGAAGATCCAAGAATAAATATTAATTATCTTGGCTTACCTTTAGAATTAAATTACCAGCAGAATATTGATATTCAACTGCAAAGTCCGATCAATGAAAAAGGTATTGCCGATTTCTGGTATTCCATCAGCAATATTGATCACGCAACTTTCTTTGCTCAAACAAGTGATTATAGAGAGCAGCTCAGGTTAAATGATTGGGGATATTGCTTGCTTCTAAATGAGATCACGAACGAGGTCTCAGGTGGTTCACAGAATTTATCAAGGCTTCTATTGTGGTTCATGCTCACAAAATCTGGATATGAAGCTAAGGTTGGGTTTGCTGAAGATAATGTATATTTATTACTTCCCTGTAAGAATACAATTTATGGTGTTTCTTATGTTGTTATTGATGATAAAAGATTTTATACATTATCCTTTGATAAAAAACAGCAGCTTAATATTTCAATAAATACTTACGACGGAAAATACCCTGATGCAGATGATCTTATTGACCTTAGTATCAAAGAAACTCCGAAAATCAAAAAAACTTTAATTGAAAAAGAATTGAAATTCAAGTATGAGGATAAAGAATATACTATTCCAGTAACTTATAATCAAACAACAGCAGAATATTTTAAGAATTACCCGCAGACAGATCTGGAAGTTTATTTTAAAGCTCCACTTTCTGACGAAGCAACTTATTCGCTTACTGTAGGATTGAAACCGATCTTAGAGGGAAGAACTGAAGCAGATGCTGCAAATGTGCTTCTACGGTTTGTTCAAACTGCTTTCCAATATAAAACAGATGGTGACCAATTCGGCGGGGAGAAGAGCTTATTCTCAGATGAGACACTGTTCTATCCATATTCTGATTGTGAGGATAGATCAATAATCTTCGCTTACTTGATAAGTAGCATTTTAGATCTGAATGTGATTGGATTAGATTATCCGGGGCATATTTCAACTGCTGTTCATTTCCAGAATGAATTAAATGGAGATAAGGTTAATTATCATTCTACGAACTTTGTGATCTGTGATCCGACCTATATTAATGCAAATGTCGGGATGACTATGCCCAAGTTCAAAGATATTAAACCAAAAATAATTGATCTTCAAAAATAAATAGGAGAAAAGATGAACTTTGTTATTTTTGATGATGAAAGACGAAGTAATTTTTTCCCAATTACCTATACACGTTCTACAGGTGATCTAAGAATTGGGATTCTCAAATTACGACAAAGAATATCAAGTTATTTAGATTTATCTGGAACTAATGTTATCGTGTCATTAGAGCTTGAAGCCATTTACAAAGAAAGGCATAAAAATTGGAAGGTAAATGAAGTTTCCGCTGAAGAGACCATCTTTATAAATAGTCGGATCAAGATAGATAAAAATGTGAAAAAGGCAGTCTTAGCCCTGCGGCAGGGTGAGTGTTTG
>JAUVKM010000294.1 GCA_030596265.1 Candidatus Cloacimonadota bacterium | reverse complement strand
AGAACGAACTGATGATATTCAAATAACTACAAAACGTCATCCTGCAAGGGTTGAATTGGATACATGGACAGATCCAATCACTAATAAAATAAAGCGTTGCCGAATAGATTATCGAATTGATGCAGGTGCATATCAAACTTTGTCACCTGTAGTTCTGGCTCGTGGAGTATTACATTCAATAAGCGGATATTCTGTTCCTGATACCTTTATCCAAGGTCGTATGTTCAAGAGCAATACTCCTTCCAATGGTGCTTTTAGAGGTTTTGGTGCACCACAGGCATTTGCTGCAATGGAAGCTCATGTAGATAGAATAGCAACTGACATGAACATCGATCCCTATGAATTTAGAAAGATCAATCTTTTCAGGATCGGTGACGAATTCCCAACCACTCAGAAAGTTGTGGAAGAAAATCTTTCTGACTGCCTGGAGCTGGTTATTCAAAATTCGGATTATCATAAAAAAGTGAAAGAATTTGCTGAATGGAATAGAACACATAAAGATAAAAAGGGTATTGGAATTGCAATTGGTTATCACGGAGGTGGTTATACCGGAAATGGAGAAAAAATTCTCAATTCGGAAGTGAAGGTAACCATAGATAAAGATGCACAAGTAAAAATATTCGTAGCAAATACCGATATGGGTCAAGGTGCACATACAACCCTGGCTCAGATGTTCTTCGAAGCAATTTCTCATCCTCGTGAAAAATGTTGGGTGCAGCTTCCTAATACCAGTAAAACTCCAAACAGTGGACCCACAGTGGCTTCCCGAACAATTTATATTATTGGAAACCTGCTCAGAAAATTTGCCTTCCAACTTAAAGATGAACTTGGATTTGATAACCTGGAAAATTATGTAAAAACACATCAAGAAGAATTTCCACAGGAATTCCGTAAGAACTTTATTCCGGATCCGTCTGTTATTTTTGATGAAGATACAAATGTGGGGATAGCTTACAAAGATTACTCATGGGCAGCCTGTGTAACTGAGATATTGTTCCATGAAGATACTTATAGAATAGATTTGAAGAAAAGCTGGAATGTGATGGATGTTGGAAGAATAGTAAATTACAAGATCGCAATGGGACAAGCTGAAGGCGGAATATTGCAAGGATTAGCTTACGGCACCAGTGAATTCTTTTATAAACCCGGATTCGGACGAATGCACGGCTTTACCGATTATGCTCTGCCAACAACTCTGGACCTTCCGGAAATGGATATAGAATTCATCCATACTGACAGTGAAATTGCTAAAGGATTAGGCGAAATACCAATGAACTTTCCTGCTCCTTCTGTGAGAAATGCGTTCCATAATGCTACCGGAATTTTTATTGATGAATACCCGCTTATCCCGGAAAGACTACTTAAAGCTTTGGAAAAATAGCCACAAAGACTCAAAGACACAAAGAAAAAAGAAGATCTTAGTGTCTTAGTGACTTGGTGGCAAAAATGGAGGAAAATAAATGAAAATATCATTCACATTAAATAAACAAAAAGTTACAATTGATGTAAATCCAATGAAGCGCCTTTTGGATGTATTACGTGAAGATTTTAATCTTCTGGGAGCAAAGGAAGGCTGCGGTGAAGGTGAATGCGGAGCTTGTACCGTACTTTTAGATGGCAAACCTGTAACGAGTTGTATTCTTAACGCAATCCATGCTGAAGGTAAAGAGATCGAGACAGTTGAAGGCATTTCTAAAACTGAATTAGGCAAACTTATTATCGATTGTTTTGATGAAACCAATGCAGTGCAATGTGGATTTTGTTTTCCCGGGTTTTTTATTAGTTCCTATCATTATGTAAAAACTGATGGAGAAAAAGATCTTAATAAAATAAAGAAAGCTCTTTCCGGAAATATTTGCAGATGTACCGGATACAAGAAAATATTTGAATCGGTAATGCTGGCTTGTGAAAAAGCAAATTAGATTTTCCTTGGGAATGAAAATTGCAACATTGTTAATTAATAAAAAGGGAAGGAAATTGGCATGAAATTTATTAAACCAAAAGATATAAATAATCTTTATGAAACAATAGATAATATGGATCAGCAATATTTGCTGGCCGGTGGAACTGATATTAATGTTCAGATCAATAACGGAACTATTCGCGATCCGAATATTATTTATATAAGTCATCTGAAAGAACTTTCGGGCGTAAAAGAAGAACATGACAGAATCTTAATTGGTTCTACAACCAGCTTTAAGGACATCATTGAATCCCGTATAATCAAAAAGCATATTCCACTTATTCATAGTTCTCTACAAAATTTTGCTTCGCCACTTATTCAGACTTCTGCCACAATTGGAGGTAATATTGCCAATGGATCTCCAACTGCTGATGTCATCCCAATACTATTAGTCTTAGATGCCAAATTGAAGATCTGTTCAAAAGCAACTAACCGTGAAGTTTTCCTGAAAGATTTTTTTACCGGTTATAAAAAAAATGTGATGAAAAATAATGAGTTAATTACAAAAATCATTATCTCTAAAGGTGCTGAGTATAAATATCAAACTTTCTATGAAAAGGTTGGATCAAGAAACTCGCTGGCAATTGCAAAAGTAGCTGTAGCGGGTGTAAAAAAAGTTATAAAAGAAAAGATAATTGATATTAAACTTGCTGTTGGAAGCTTGAATGAATATC
>JAUVKM010000186.1 GCA_030596265.1 Candidatus Cloacimonadota bacterium | reverse complement strand
GAAAAGATCTCTCAGTAAAAACAGAGTGCCGACACATGGCAGCCAGCTCAGATAGTCACTTAATTCAGTTTCTGTTTCTTCACTTTCTATATTTTCAGCAGCATAAAGCAGGATATCTATTTCCATATCTTCCGGTGCTTTGTGCATACCTTTCTTTAGTATTTGATCTTTAAACATCATTAACCTTCCTTTATTTGAAGTTGATCATTCTGTAAGAACTTTCTTAAAAATTTCAATGCATAGCGATACCGTGATGCTATCGTATTTTTGCTAATCTCTTTTATTTTTCCTATCTCTTCAAAGGTCATTTTTCCAAAAATATGTAAGTGTAGAACATCATAGAGAAAAGGTTTTTCTTTTGCCAGACAGGATAATGATTCTTTAAAGGTATCTTCACTCACCTGCACATCTTCTTCTATTTCATTATCGGGAATATCAAACTCATCACTGAGAGAAATCACTTTTGCTTTGCGGCTGGAATTACGCACAAGGTTCATTGCGATCTGGAATAGATATGCTTTGGGATTGATAATTTCTTTTTTAGCTGCTGCATCAATGAATTTGATAAATGTTTCCTGAAATAGGTCACTAGCTTCTTCCCTGCATCTGTTATATAGAAGTGTATAAAGTGCATCTTTGTACCTTCCGTAAAATATTTGAAAGGCATCCACATCACCAATTCTATATGCTGCTATCAAATCCCGATCTGTCCTCTTCATCTTCTTCCTCTCACCTGCTATGACACATAAACCCTCAGATGTGTTTAAATTATTTTTACTTTTTTTATAAGTCAATGATTTCTCACAGCTAACAATATTCTTGACTACAGAATCTCAAAAACATAAAAGAGTATAAAATAACAAGGACAAAATTATGAGAAGAAAAGAAAAAGAGATAACAAATAAGAAAAAGATACTGGATATTATCTCCAGAGCACAAGTTTGCTACCTGGGAATGAGCAAAAACAATATGCCTTATGTGATTCCAATTAATTTTGGATATTATAAAGATACGATCTATTTCCACTGTGCACTCGAAGGTGAAAAGATTGATGTCCTGAAAGAAAATCCGCATGTCTGTATGGTCTTTAATGTAGACAATAAGTTGATTAATAACATCGCACAGGATGATTGGACAATGTATTATAGAAGTGTGATCGCCTATGGAAAAGTAGAATTCATCATGGATATTGCTAAAAGGCAAAAAGCGATTAATATCATGTTTCACCATTATGGAGGCATAGATTATCCACTTCCGGAACCTGTTCTGGCAAAGACGATGTTCTTAAAAGTGAAAATTGAAAAAATGACAGGGAAAAGAGATGTTCCGAAAGATGAATAAACGCTCCGGTGCCAGTATAATATTTGTTAATGAGCAAAAACAGATTCTGCTATTCCTAAGAGATGATAAACCATGTTTGCCCTATCGCAATATGTGGGATGTTCCCGGCGAACATGTAGAAGATAATGAAACTCCCAAAGAGTGCATCGTACGTGAAATGAAAGAAGAAATGAATCTTGATCTACATGATTTTCAACTGCTTTGCCAAACAGAATTTGATGACCGGATTGAATATACTTATTGGAAAAAAGCCGATCTAAATATCGATGAGATCGATCTTATGGAAGGACAACGCTTAAAATGGTTCTCGCGAAAAGAAGCTGCTGACACAGAACTTGCTTACGGTTTCAATAAGATCGTTGATAAGTTTTACCAGACAGTTATCTTCTCAAACAATAAATAGAACTATTGTAGGGGCAGATCATTGATCTGCCCTTTATTTTATTGATTTTACATCTTGTAAAAAAAGTTATATTCTTCCTTAAGAGAACAACGTAAGAGATACGTCAGAATGACGATGCTTTAAACCCTCGCCTTCTATAGAGAGAGTGGTCAGCTTGCTGACCGGGTGAGGTGAGGAAAACACCTCAAAAGAATAAACAATTTGACAAACATACAATTAAAACTTATAAATGAACCAGTATTTCAAATTTTAAATTATTAATACAAAGAGTTCTGCATAATAGAGTGTTTTTGATATCCTGATCCCGAAAGCTTTCGGGATTGTTCTCAGGAAGGATCTCGCTTATAATGAGACTTGTCCGCTGTGGTGGATTCTTCGTAGGAAAGTTCTTCGAAGGTTTCCTCAGAAAGACAGCTTTTTGTAATTATGCAAACGCTTTACTAACAAAAATCAGGAGGCTCAAATGTTAAGTTTTAAAAAAATCTTATTTTTAATTTTCATTCTTTTATCCTCAGCTTTGTATTCTACTATTCTTAATGTACCCGGCACTTTCCCAACTATACAAGCCGGTATTGATGTATCACTAGATGCAGACACTGTACTTGTGCAACCCGGAACTTATCTTGAGAGCATTAACTATAATGGAAAACTGATTACAATTGGCTCTTTATTTTTAACAACCCAGGATCCAGCTTATATTTCCTCAACTATTATAGCTGGGAACAGTGGTGAACGTGTTGTAACTTTTGAAAATAGTGAAGATGATACAACTATTTTAACAGGATTTACTATCACTAATGGTGATGGAGTTTACTGCGATAATTCCAATCCAAATTTGGATAATTTAATAGTAACAGGTAATTATGCTGATTATGGCGGTGGAATCTATTTAAGCAATTCAAATTCAAATATTAAGAACGTAACAATATCAAGTAATTCTGCTGTTTTTGGTGGTGGAATTTATTGTAATGATTCTAACCCAAGTTTAGAGAATCTAACAATATCAGATAATTCTGTTTCTAATTCCGGTGGTGGGATTTACTGTGGTGGTTCCAGTCTGACTTTAATAAATTCCATTTTGTGGAACGACTCACCACAGGAGATTTCTTTTAGACCACTTGGTGACCCAAATTCAATAATAATTTCATATTCTGATATTCAAGGTGGTGAAGCTGGAATTGTAACAAATAATAACGGAACAGTGAGCTGGCTGAACGGTAATATAGATGTTGATCCGTTATTTGTTAACCCGTCAATCGGAGATTACCACTTGCTGTTAACTTCTCCTTGTATTGATGCCGGAGATCCAAGCTCGCCTTTAGATCCGGACGGCACAATTGCAGATATGGGAGCTTATTATTTTCATCAACATCCTGGTCCTATCTGGCATATTTCTACAACCGGCTCGGATATAACAGGTAATGGCTCGGAGCAATTTCCTTTCGCAACTATACAATTTGGAATTAACTATTCTTCTGAAACAGATACAGTTCTTGTACATCCTGGAACTTATATGGAGAACGTTATCTTTGAAGGAGATCTCGTTACAGTTGGTTCTTTATTTCTAACAACAGGGGATGAAGATTATATCTCCTCCACCATTATCGATGGGGACAATAATGGCATTGTTGTATTATTTTATAATATGAATTCTTCTGCTCTTCTCTGTGGTTTCACGATCACAAATGGTTCCGGTAGTGATTATGGCGGCGGAATACGTTGTTATGGATGCGATCCTACTCTAAAGAATTTAATAATAACCGGTAATTCTTCTAATTATGCGGGTGGTGGAATTCTCTGTGAATATGATGCCAACCCGCTCATAAAGAATGTAACAATATCGGATAATTCTGCTGAATATGGTAGTGGAATCTGCTGTGGGGAATCAGATCCGATTTTAGAGAATGTAACAATAACAGGTAATACTGCTACTGGCTCTTATGGTGGTGGTGGGATGTTCTGCTATTCTGATTCTAATCCGAGTCTAATTAATTGTATAATGTGGAATGATTCACCACAAGAGATATACTTTCATGTCGATCTCGAGCCTAACTCAATCACAATAGCATATTCCGATATTGAGGGTGGAGAAGCCGGGATAGTGACAAATGGTAACGGAACTGTGAACTGGCTGGATGGCAATATGGATACAGATCCTTTATTTGTTGATGCTGGCAATGGAAATTATCATTTGCAGTCAACTTCTCCTTGTATAGATGCAGGAGACCCAAACTCAGCATTAGATCCGGACGGCACAACTGCAGATATGGGCGCTTGGTTTTATAATCAAGGCAGTGCAATTGAGGATAATGAAATTGAGAATGTTAAATTCAACTTATCAAATTATCCCAATCCATTTAATCCGCTCACAACAATAAAATTTGATATAAAAGAATTTGAGATCGGTGTCTTAAAAATATTCAATATCAAAGGACAATTGATCGAATCACATCAGTTTGAAGCAGGAGAGCATAATTTTCAGTGGGATGCATCAAGTATGAGTTCGGGTGTTTATTTATATCAATTGCAAACTGAAAATATTACAGTAAATAAGAAGATGCTGCTGTTGAAGTAAACTCACCCTGCTGTCCCTCTCTTCAAAAAAAGAGAGGGATCATAAGAAAAGCAAGAAGAACTATTGTAGGGGCAGATCATTGATCTGCCCTCTTTTTGTTATATTAATTTTACATCTTGTAAAAAAAGTTATATTCTTCCTTAAGAGAACAACGTGAGAGATACGTCAGAATGACGAAGCTTTAAACCCTCGCCTTCAATAGAGAGGGTGGTCAGCTTGCTGACCGGGTGAGGTTTGAGCATAAAGTTATTTCATCAAATAAAAAAGCCCGAAATAATCGGGCTTTTTGTTAATAATGAGTCTTTATTATTTAAAACAGTTTATAACTCAATCCTAAACCAAGTGTCTCTTTAAATTGAATTTCATCAATAACCATTTCATTGTAAAGCAATTGAACATAAAGTTTTAAGTTGATCAGACTTGTTAAACTAATATCAACATCATGCTGCCAGTTCATTCTAACGTGTTTCCAGTCATCTTCATATTCCTTTCCTTCTATGCTTTCCGATTCAGAATAAACAATAGGTTTATAAAGATTCAGATTTGTAGAATATTTGATCATATTATCTTTAAACGGTTTAGTGTAAATACCTACAAATTCCACACCGTCATCATTTGTATTATCATCAA
>JAUVKM010000109.1 GCA_030596265.1 Candidatus Cloacimonadota bacterium | reverse complement strand
ATCTTCATAATTTATTTCAAACCATCCAAACCTGTCTGTTTTTAATTTATACCAGAAATCCGATTTTTCAAATGGCATTTTTGGAAAAGTTAATTCACTTTTTTCCTTCCAATTCTTGGCATAAGCATAATTTACAATTAGCTTTGAAGCAGAAATATCATTATTTTCTTCGATATAATTTCTATATTTCACATCACCCTTAATACGGATCTCAAATTTTACATTTCTGCATATTGTTATCTCATTTGTTTGCTGATCGTAAGTTACCGGATAGAATCGTATTGGTATAATATTATTAAATCGGTACTTCGCTTTTTCCATAACCTGAATGAACTTTTTTTCCTGCATATTATACAATTCTTGATCAACTTCATAAATGTAATTAAATGTCTTACCTGAAGGCATAATTCGAGGTATGGGAGAAAGTATACTTTCTAATTTTACAGTTTCTGTTTCTATCGATGTGATAATTACTTCAACATCTCCATTGGGAGGTACACCAATACAAAATTCCCTATAAGGAAGATCCGGTTTGCCGGAAGTTTGCTGACTTGTAAAATCACTGAAGTAAATATGGGAAAATCCATTTTCCTGATAAATACTATAACTGTCTGTTTTGTATTTAATAGCAACTTTAGATAAAGATTTGGATTCTACATTAAAATTTGCGGAAAGAGATAGTGGGATGATAACCAGTAGCAGTAAGATACCTTTTTTCATTTTTCCTCCATTATGAGTATTATTGAAATAAATATAAAAAATGTATATACAAATTTTATTTTTCAATCTTGTTTGTCAATAAAATGAATTTACTCCTCTAAAATTAAAACTACTCTTAATTAATTATTTGACCGCAAATACAAAGAAATAAAAAATTGCTCAATGTATAAAATTTATTTCGGAGGATAGGATATGAATAACATCATTGGTAAAAAAGTAAAGCGAGTCGATGCATATGAAAAGGTTACCGGAAAAGCAATTTATGGTGATGATATAAAACTGGTTGACATGCTTCATGCAGCGGTTCGATATACTGATATCCCTGTTGGAAAGATTACTAAAATCGATTGCAGTGAAGCAGAAAAAATCCCAGGAGTTGTAAAAATTGCTTTATTCAAAGATATTCCTGGTCAGACAAGACTTGGTCCTATCCGTTCAGATCAATATGCAATTGTAGATGATGAAGTTTTCTTTTCCGGTGATGTGCTTGCTGTGGTTGCTGCTGAGACAAAAGAAAGTGCACTTAAAGCCGCAGATCTGATCCATGTGGAATATGAGTCTATCAAAGGTATCTTTGACCCACGGGAAGCAATTAAACCGGAAGCCAGACTTATCCATCCCGAATACAAAAGCAATGTTGTTCTCCATTATCCATTACGGAAGGGAAATATTGAAAAAGGATTTAATGAATCTGATCATGTTATCGAACGAGATTACAGCACTGGATTCCATGAACATGCCTATATTGAGCCTGAAACTGTAACTGCAATTCCGGATCACACTTCTAAAGGCTATAAAATATATGGTTCAATCCAGAATCCATTTACTACTCGCAAAGTAGTTGCACTTTTCATGGGTTTGAACATGAATCAAATAAATATTTTCGGTTCTACTTTAGGTGGTTCATTTGGCGGAAAAGATGATATTATTAACTACATGGCTTGTCGATGTGCCTTACTTTCCAAACTCACCGGAAAACCTGTAAAATTAACCTATACCAGAGAGAATTCATTAAAAGAAAGTTATAAAAGACACCCTTATTATATGAAGTATAAAGTTGGTTTTAGTAATGATGGAAAACTTAAAGCAATGAAAATAAATATAATTGCCGATAGCGGAGCATATTCATCCCAAACTTTTTTTGTCACGTGGCGTTCAGTTGTTCAGGCAACCGGACCTTATGAAATTGAAAATGTTGAAACAGATATTAAAGGAATTTACACAAATAATACTTATACTGCTGCCTTTCGTGGTTTTGGCTCTCCACAAGTTATTTTTGCACAAGAATCATTAATGGATGAGATTGCTGAAATTTGTGGAATTTCTGCCCGTGAAATTAGAAAATTAAACGGCTTTAAGCAGGGGAGCACAACTGCAAGTGGTCAAATATTAAGCAAGCATACAGTTTCTCTGGATGAAGTAATTGATAAAGCACTATTAAAAGCTGATTATAATAAAAAACTTGAAGAATATAAAAAACTGAATGAGCAGAATGGACGTTATAAATATGGAATCGGATTCTCATGTAGTTATCGTGGATGTGCTCTTGGTGCAGAGGGAACAGATGCAACTTCTGCAATCGTCTCAGTTCAAGCAGATGGAAGTATTTATGTACTCGCCGGTTTGAATGAGAACGGGCAGGGAATGCGAACCACATTCTCTCAAGTTACAGCGGAAGTACTTGGAACTGATCTTGAGAAAATAGTTTTCTTAGAACCGCAAACTGCTACAATTACCGATGGTGGTCCTACCGTTGCATCTCGCGGAACAATAATGGGCGGTAATGCTGTGATTATTGCTGCAAAAAAAGTTAAGATGAGAATATTTAACATAATAAAGAAAGATCTGCAAGTAAATGATATTGAAGAGACCATTTGGAAAGCTGGAACAATTTCCAGAAAAGAACATATTTTAAATATCAATCCAATAAAATTTGAAGATGCAGCAGAGAAAGCATACTGGGCTGGGGAAAATCTTTCAGCTTATGGTTGGTACAATGCTCCCGATGTTAGCTGGGATGAAGAGACCGGACAAGGCAATGCTTATTTTACTTATGTTTATGGCTCTCATGTTGCAGATATCAAAGTTGATACTTCCACCGGAAAGATAGAGGTAAAAAATATTACAGCTGCTCATGATGTTGGTAAGGTATTGAATAAACTTGGTGCTGAGGGTCAGGTTTATGGCGGTGTAACTCAAGGATTTGGATATGCAGTGATTGAAGATTATAACATTCAGGATGGAGTTGTGAAATCTGATAATCTCGATAATTATCTTATCCCTACAATTAAAGATATTGGAAATATTGATCCGATCTTAATTGAAAATGAAGATGTAGACGGACCCTTTGGAGCGAAAAGTTTAGGTGAACCTACTTTGGAACTCACCTCTGCTGCTATAAATAATGCACTAAAATTTGCAACCGGTAAACAATCTTATGAACTACCATTAACTCTGGAGAAGGTATTCCTTGGAATGAATCTAAAAAAACCATCCAGACAAAGTCAGATCGCTGCTCATGATTCCTGCAAAACTCATGTCAGAGTTATTGATAAGCAAACTTTGCGCATAACTGATGTTAAAACGATAACTCCGCAAAATCTAAAAGATGCATTGGAGAAACTATCTAAACAGCAGTTGAAGATTCTATCCGGTGGAACTGATATGATAATTGAATTAAGAATGAAAACAGGTAAACAGTCACTTCTGGATATTTCACATCTTGATGAACTGAAGAATATTAAGGTTACAGAAAATGAAATAAAAATTGGCGGAAGTTGCACATTTACACAGATCATTTCTAAGAATGTTATCCAAAAACATTATCCAATGCTTACACAAGCGTGTTCAACAATTGGATCTTTACAGATAAGGAATAAAGGAACTATAGGTGGAAATATTGTAAACGCTGCTCCCTGTGCAGATTCATACCCACCCCTCATAGCTTATAATGCAGAATTTATTCTCACTTCAAATAATGGAACTCGTAGAATTCCCGCTGATGAATTCATATTAAAAAACTATCAAACACAACTTAATTCTGACGAGATACTAACAGAAATTATCATTCCAATTCCAAAGAGAAATTATGAATACAGCTACTTCCAACTTGGTAGAAGGAATGCTGTGAATATAACCAGGATCAGCATTGGAATTCTAATTTCTTTTAAAAATAATAAAGTAGAAGAGTGCAAAATAGTTACCGGTTCGTTATTCCATAAACCCATGCGTATTGAAAAGATTGAACAGATACTAATTGGTAGAGAACTAACAAATAAATCTATCAATTCTATTAAAGAGCCATTGAAAAAGATAATTGATGATGCAATTGGTAAACGCTGGTCATCTGCATATAAATTACCGGTTTTCATTAATATGGCAAAAGATGCATTAACTGAAATATTTGAGCAAAGAGGGTAATGATGATAAATTTGAAAATTAACGTTAACGGAAAAGATCATAAATTGGAAGTTGAAGATTCAATGCGCCTATTGGATATCTTACGTGATGAACTTAGGCTTACCGGAACCAAAGAAGGATGTGCTGTTGGAGAATGTGGTGCTTGTACTGTTATCATGAATGGTGATGCTGTAAATTCTTGTTTGATATTGGCAACCCAGGCAAATAATTCAACTATTGAAACTGTGGAAAATCTGGAGAAAGATGATGTTTTATCTAAACTGCAAAATGCTTTTGTTGAAGAAGGTGCAATACAATGCGGATTTTGTACACCTGGTATGCTGATGAGCGCAAAAGCTCTGCTTGATAAAACTCCGCATCCAACTAAAGAACAAATAAAAGAAGCTCTGGAAGGCAACCTTTGCAGATGCACTGGTTATGTTCCAATTTTAAATGCTGTAATGAAAGCTGCAGAATAGAATTAAATTTCTTATTCAGTTTTGATTATGAACTTTTTATTTGACTTTAAATAATAATTCATAGAAAAGGCAATAATCTTATAATAAAAAAAAGGAGAAGAAAATGAAAAAAATAGTATTAACAATGGTTTTAGCAATGGTTCTTACAACTCTGGTCTTTGCAGAAGCGGAGAAGATCGCTTATATTGATACTGACAGGATCATGATGACAAGCCCTGAAACTCAAGAAGCACAAACAATTTTGATGGGTGAACGTCAGAAATGGGAACAGGAAATTACAGACATGGATGCCGAGATCGAGCAACTTTATGCTGACTATGAAAGCAAGAAAATGATTTTAACCGAGTCTGGGAAGCAAGAAGCGGAAACCAAGATCATGGCAATGTCTGAAGCACGTCAGGCTAAAGTTCAAGAGATATTTGGTGAGAATGGGACATTCGTACAAAGACAGAATGAACTTTTAGCACCGATCCTGAATAAACTAAAAACAATCATCGAAAAAGTATCTATAGAGAACAATTATTCTATCGTTCTTGATGCTTCTGCAGGTAGTGTACTTTATGCAAAACCTAATCTTGATATCACAGATACTATCTTAGATGAGATGGAAAAAACTGTAGAATAAATGAAGAAATTCAATCTCCCGCTTACGCCAAAAAAGATTGCTTCCAAGCTGGATTGTGTTACTGACTTCTCAAATAAAGTTAAGTTAGATAATGTGTCTGAACTTCACGAAGCTAACGAGCGTTCTGTTTGTATTTTTGAGAATCCTAAATTCTTGGATGCACTAAAAAAAACAAAAGCGGGATTGATCTTTGTTCCAAAAAACTTTGATAAAACTTTAAAGCCAAATACAAATCTTCTATTTATTGATAAACCTTACATCCATTTTATGATGCTGGTACAAACATGGCTCAAACTCGATCTTCCTAAAATTAAAAAAAGCATCGATGATTCTGCCAAGATAGCTTCTTCCGCTTCTTTTGGAAAAAATATCATTATTGGAAGTAACTGCATGATCGGTGAAAATGTGAATATTGATGATAATACTGTTATCGGAAGTAACTGTGTTATTAGAAATAATGTACGAATTGGTAAAAACTGCTATATTCATCCCAATTCAACTATTTATGAAGATTGCGTTTTAAAAAGCAATATTATTATTCACTCAGGTTGCGTTATTGGGGCAGATGGGTTTGGATATATATTCCATAATGGAATTCATAACAAGGTTCCCCAAGTTGGGAATGTGATCATTGAAGATGATGTTGAGATTGGTGCTAATTCTGCTATTGACCGCGCAACCTTAGGTTCTACAATAATCGGCAAAGGCACAAAAATTGATAATCTTGTTCAGATTGGGCACAATTGCCAGATCGATGAAAACTCTGTTCTTTGCGCTCAAACCGGACTTGCCGGAAGTACAATAATTGGTAAAACTGTGTATATTGCGGGGCAGGTTGGAGTAGCAGGTCACCTGAAAATTGATGATGGAGCAATGATCGGAGCACAGGCTGGAGTAACAAACAATGTTCCAAAGGGTGCTAAATTATTTGGTTCACCAGCTATAGACGCAAAACTCCAAAAAAGAATAATGGTTTCCGAAAAATATTTACCTGAAGTTGTGAAAGATTATAGAAAACGTCAGAAAGCAAAGGATAAAAAATGAAAGAATTTAAAAAAACCATAAAAGGTACGATCAGTTATAATGGCATCGGACTTCACTCCGGTCATGTATCTACTTTAACATTTAAACCTGCCGAAAAAGATGATGGAATTGTTTTTATCCGAACTGACATGGAAGGTAATCCTGAGATTCCTGCCGATATCGATCATGTTGTTGATATTTCCAGAGGTACGACAATTGGTGTTGGAAAAGCCACAGTTGCAACCATCGAGCATGTTCTTGCCGCCATTAAGGGTCTTAATATCGATAATATCCGCATCGAAGTAGACGGACCAGAAGTACCGGTTGCAGATGGTAGTGCAATTGTATATTTGAAACTCTTGAAAAAGGTTGGAATTGTAGAGCAAGATGCAGAACGTGAATATTTAGAAATCGAGAAACCTCTCTCATTTTCTGCTCCTGCTGATAATGTGGACATTGTTATTATGCCTTCTGAGGATCTTAAGGTTACATTTATGGTTGACTACCAACAGAAAGCATTGGGTACACAATATACTACAATGCAATCCATTGATGATTTCGAGAAAGATTTTGCCTCTGCCAGAACTTTTTGTTTTCTTCATGAAATTATTATGCTAAAAGAAGCCGGACTTATTAAAGGTGGTTCTTTGGATAATGCACTGGTCGTAGCTAACCCGGATACACCAAAAGATGATATAAAACGCTTGAGA
>JAUVKM010000249.1 GCA_030596265.1 Candidatus Cloacimonadota bacterium | reverse complement strand
AAAGGAGGATCCTAAAAATGAAACGAACAAATCTTATTTCAATATGGAAAGAGAAAAAAGAATCTCTTCAATTAAATAGTTAATCAGCATTGCTGAAAAATATATTGGGCTGCGAATTTTTCGCAGCCCATTTTACATGTTGTTCTTGACATCAAAGTCTTCAAAAAAAATTAGTTAATTAACGGTTGCCCCCGTAGCTCAGATGGATAGAGCAGTTCCCTCCTAAGGAAAAGGTCACCTGTTCAAATCGGGTCGGGGGTACCATTTATTGATTAGGGATGAGGGATTAGGGATTACAAATAATAATAGTGTGTTTATTTAACTTATCTGCAATTTATTTATTGATACTGCAACCGATACAAATCGTAATAAGCGGTGGTAGTCCAAGTTCATGACCCATCTCCAAGACAATGACTACTTTCTCTGGTTTATCAAGACCTCTAGGCATAAGATTTGATTTAACAAATACATTAGCTATTTCCATTTTCTCATGCAATTTAGCAGGCATGATCTGTTTTGTTAATGTTTGCATATGAAACCTCCTTTATATTTAATTTGAAATGTCTTCTGAGTTAATTTTTGAGGGTTGATTTTTGACGGTATGGTTGTTAGAAGACTAAAGACTCAAGTGAGGATTTATTGAATGAAATTGGTATTTAAAAAGTTAACTGGAATTACAATTTTGAAATATACACAATAAGATAAATAATAGGAATATTGAATGAAGTATTGTTTCAAGGTGCACGTAAAGCTATCCTTCTTTATTTAAAGTCGCTGTATTTTTAACTTGACTATATAAAAAATTGAAATTCCTTATCTTTTAAGAAGTCTAAAATGCATTATTATTGTGATGATAATTTAACTCAGGAAGAGAAGGAATATTCAAAAAAATTAGATGAAATCGTTCCAGCTTACATTGGTAATAACTATGGAGTGAATGCAAAGCAAGATGATGATTCATATTGTGTTAATTATAACAACTTAAGTACAGAGGCTTTTAGCTTTATAAAAAAAAATGGGATTTACAGATTCATTGATTCAAAATATTTTAACTATCAAAGAATAATAAGAGAAGAATTTTCTATGAAATCAACTTATTTGACACTTTCAATAGTTGTTGGAGTAATTTTATTAATTTCATTATATTATTCTGTTTATTTAATTGTACTTCCTTCACTATGGCTTTCACCATTTTTATACAGCAAATATCATAAATTAGATAAAGCTGAAAAATCATTCCGAAAGGCATTAAATGAGTTAAGAGTATTTTATAACCACTTAAAAATTGCTACTGAGAATTATGAGTGGGACGAATTTTTCAAACTCTATGAAGAGAAGTCTCAAAAATATAAACGCAATATGAATGATTTTCTGGCTGATTTATGTAGCCATATAAAAATAGCAAAATGAAATCATTAGTTATTTTTCTTTCCAGATATAGTAATTAAGAATAAGATTCATAGTAAACGTTATATCGGGTAGTGTGTCATAGCTATATGTGAAATAAGAATTTTGAGATCCGTAAATGAATAATTTAATTGTATCACATTTTATTAAATCATACAATCTCCAATTAGAATAAATACTACCAGTCACCTCACAAATCTCCTTGATCCCATAAAGAAATTCACCGCTGTAATGAGTATTGACTATTGCTATCTGGTCATCATGTGTATAATGGAGTTCATCCATCATATTATCAGTTGCATAGATCCACTCAAGTTCTATTCCATCACTGCTTGGTCCAGTAACATTAATAGTATCTTCACAGCCGATGAAGATCAAAACAGTTAACATAGCTAAGAAAATTAACTTTTTCATCTCTTCCTCCTTTGATATAGGTTATGTAATTGATTTAGAATATCAATCTATTCAGACTATTCTGTTCCATATTTTTTTGAGCCGAGCATCGACTTATGAGCAAAATTTTACGTCATGGATGATAAGATTCGTGACATGCTTTAATATAATTAGTGTGTTCTATGAATTATTATCTTTGTTTATTCTACAGGTTTGAAGCAGAAAGCAAGCTTTTTGTTCGTTTTTGCCTGCCGCGTTTTAGTCCCGAAGATCGGGACAAAGACAGGTTCGTTGCTAATATTATTGATACTGCAACCGATACAAATCGTAATAAAGTCCTTCATTTGCCAGCAATTCTTGATGATTTCCTTCTTCTACGATCTCACCTTTGTGCAGCACAATTATTCTATCTACATGTTGAATTGTGGAAAGCCGATGTGCGATAATGATGGAAGTTCTGTTCTCCATTAATTTTTGAAGAGCATCTTGAATTAAAATTTCTGTTTCGGTATCGATATTAGCAGTCGCTTCATCTAAAACGAATATTGTGGGATCATATGCCAGAACTCTGGCAAAGGCGATGAGTTGGCGTTGACCAACGCTGAAAGTAGCTCCGCGCTCCATCACCGGTTCCATATATTTTTCCGGTTGACTATCTATAAAGTTGTGAACATTCACATATTTAGCTACTTTCTCCATTTCGGCATCCGAAATGGACTCATCGCTGAGCACAATATTATCTTTGATCGTACCGGAAAAGAGGAAAACATCCTGCTGTACAATACCAATATTCCTTCGCAATTCCTTCAGATTATATTCATTAATTTCTTTTCCATCAATCAGAATTTTTCCCTTTTGGAAAGGGTACAATCCAGATAAAATACTTATGATAGAAGTTTTGCCCGATCCAGTATGACCAACCAGTGCTACTTTTTCTCCCGCTTTTACTTTGAATGAAATATCTTTCAGCACATCACCATTGTCATTATATCGTAACCACACATTTTTAAACTCGATCTCACCTTTTAGTTTATTAGAAATTTCATCAGTTCTTTCCAATCTGTAATCTTCGATATCTTTATCCATCAGGTCGAATATTCGTTCAGATCCGCTCATGGCAGCCTGCAGAATATTGAATTTTTCACTCAGGTGATGGATCGGTTCAAAAAATCTATCTAAGAACCAGAGGAAGACCATGAAAACACCCAATGTAATTTTATCCTGAATGATCTGTCCGCCGCCATACCATAACAAAATTGCCACAGCAATCCGGCGGGTAGAATTGATAGCTGGACGGAAAAAAGCAAATAGCCTCATCATCTTCATAGAAGCTGTAAAATATTCACCATTAATGGTTTTGAATTCATCAACTTTACGATTATATTGATTGAACAACTGAATGATCTTGAAACCGGAAATATCTTCGGAAAGGGTGGCATTGATATTAGCCAATTTCCGGCGCACAATCCGATAAAGCTTGCGGCTGCGATTGATGAAAATCGTGAAAAGTACAATAGTTAAAGGCAAAATTGCAAATGACACAAGTGCCAGCTTCCAATCATAAAGCAGCATTGCTATCATAATTCCAATTAGAACGAACATTTCCTGGATGAGTTGGATAAGACCGTTTCCAAGCATTTCATTCAGAGTTCCAATGTCATTTGTTACCCGTGTAACAAGTCTTCCGATCGGGTTTTTATCAAAGAAAGAAAGCGGCATTCTTTCCAATTTGTAAAACAGATCCCGGCGCAGATCATACATCGCTTTCTGGGCTGCAATATTTACAAAATAGACCTGGAAATAGGTGAAAAATAATTGCAGAGTAATTACCATAAAGAACAAAATTCCATAG
>JAUVKM010000287.1 GCA_030596265.1 Candidatus Cloacimonadota bacterium | reverse complement strand
GATTATTCCCTTAAGAACATCTGCACATCTGCAGCCAGCGTTTCCCTCTTCTTCCTTTAGTATAATATTATATTTTTTGGAAGCATCAAATTCTTTAAATTCATCTCGAATGCCCAGTCCTGAATCCGGGATCCAACCGATTCCACGCCAAAGAGCATCTTCTGTTGTTAGGACTGTATCGATAACTTTCTGTGCACTTTTATTTCCAACAATATTTACAACTCTGTTATACTCATTTACAATTGCTGGTCTTCTATGTTTAATCTGCTTGGTTATGATTTTTATAGCAGTTAAAATATCCAAAGGTTCAAATCCCGCAACAACACCACCGATGTTATATTTTTTAGGTAAGAGCAGATATGATTCTGAACCGATAATAACACTAACATGACCCGGCAGAAGAAATCCATCCAGTTTGATGTCATCAGCAGAAAGAAGTGCTTCCAAGGCAGGTGGAACAAGTTTGAAAGCAGGGAAAACTGAAAAGTTATGCAATTTTTGCTGTTTTGCCATAAGTATTGTCTGTGCGATTCCCGGGATGGTAGTTTCAAATCCAATGCCTACAAAAATAGTTTCTTTTTCTTTTGCCATTTTTAGAGCTTCCAAAGGTGAATAAACAATTCTCACATCCAAGCCTCTGGCACGAGCATGTTCAAGCGTTTCATCTTTTCCCGGAACGCGAATAACATCACCAAAAGTGGCGATCGTAACATTTTTCATTTTAATTAGTTCATCAATTAATGAAGATGGTGTAACACAAACCGGACATCCTGGTCCGGATATTAATGAAATGTTTTTCGGAAGAAGTTTTCTGATCCCCCAGTGACCAATTGCCATTGTGTGAGAACCGCAGACTTCCATTATCTTAGTTGGTTTATCCCAATTTTGCAGATCTTTTACAATTCTTTGTATTAATTGTGGGTCGCGATATTTTGATAGATCAATCATCTTCAAGCAGTGCCATTTCTTCAAATAATTTTAGTGTTTCATTTGCATCTTCTTCAGAGATGATATTCAGAGCAAATCCAGTATGCATTATTACCCAATCTCCTATTTTGGCTTCCGGAGTAAATGTGAACATGATCTCTTTATTCACACCACCCAGGTTTACAAGACCCTTTTCACCATCTTTCTCAACAATTTTAGCTGGAATTGCTAAACACATTTCTTCTCCTTTTTATCCACTTCCGAATGCGCAATAGCTCTTCGGAATGTTGGAGCAATTTTTACAACAATCGGAAGACCTTCGGGCATTCCGATGTTTAAATATTTCGATTAGCGATCATTACCTGACCAACCGATATGGAACTATCATTTAATGATAAATTTATGGGTGAATAAACTGTAAAGTTATTTCTGGTAAGTGCTTCTATTAGCCCATTTAGTAATATTCTATTCTGCATCACACCTCCAGAAAGTACGACTTTGTTGAGACCGGAAACGAGTGAAACTTTTTGAACAGAAGCCAACGTATAATTGATTATAGTTTGATGGAATCTTTTTGAAATAACCTTATGATCTACTCCTTTTTGAATATCTTTTGAAACCTCCAAAATAATAGGTCTAATATCTATTACATCTTTGCCAATTTCAAATGAATAGGGTTCGGAACCTGAAACCGGCTCATTCCCACATAAAAATTCCAGAGCCATTGCACTTTGTGCTTCAAAAGTGATAGAAGGGAACAATCCCAACATTGCAGAAATGCAATCAAAAAGTCTGCCCATACTGGAGGTTTGGAAAACATTGAAATTATTCTGCAATTGTTTTTGGATCACATTTTTTTCTAATTCTGAAATTCCATTTAACAGTCCAGTATTTGCTCCAGCTGCAATGGAATAGGCATAAGCGATACGAATCGGGTGCTTGATAGCAGCATCTCCTCCGGGAAGCGGCATATAATTCAGATGAAAAACTCGCTCAAAATTAGTATGATCTGCAATCAATATTTCTCCACCCCAAATTGCTCCATCCGCTCCATAACCAGTTCCATCATAAGAAATCCCAATTACTTTTTCATCTAATTGGTGTTCTGCCATTATTGCCGAGATATGGGCGTGATGATGCTGGACTCTTACTAATGGGAGTTTTAAATTTTCGGCAAATCTGGTAGTTGCAAAATCCGGCTGCAAATCACATGCAATAAGTTCCGGCTCTAATTTGAACCATTTTATATATTTCTCATAAGTTTCAAGATAGAAATCCATTGTCTCTTTGCTGCCGGAATTTCCAATATATGGTGAAAGAAAAAGATCTTTATTTTTAGATAATGAGAAAGTAAGTTTTAACTCTGCACCACAACCAAGAGTGGGAACAGTTTCAAATGGTAATTTAATTGGTGAAGGAACATACCCACGTGAACGGCGGATTAGTATATTTTGCTCTTTTGCAGGAAGGATAATGGAATCATCTGAGCGATTTAGAATTGGCCTGTTATGTGTTAGAAAACAATCACATAGTTCTTGTAGTTCCTCTTCTATTCGTGCAATTGGTTCGTTGCTGTGGTTCCCGGAAGTCATTATTACAAATGGAAATTCTTCAGTTACAAATTGATAATGATGAGGAGCATAAGGTAGAAAAACTCCAATATTGGGATTTTGTGGAGCAACATTCTCAGCAAGTTTAGTATCATCTTTTTTAGGTAAGATCACAATTGGAGCAGCTGGAGATTTGAGAAGTTCAAGTTGCATCTTATCAATTTGAACAATGTTACTTATATTCACTTCACTGCACATCACTGCAAAAGGTTTGTGAGGTCGGTTCTTTCTTTGTCTAAGTAATTCAACTGCATCATAATTAGTTGCATCACAAGCAATATGAAATCCACCA
>JAUVKM010000053.1 GCA_030596265.1 Candidatus Cloacimonadota bacterium | reverse complement strand
AAAGTCCTCATTATTACCATTTTGAATAAAAGAATATTCCGGTGCAGGATCTTGATCCCTATTCACATTCCTTACTCCAAACCGTAAACCTTCTTTACAGATACTCTTTGCAACACCAGTTGGTTGAATAAAATCATCTGCTACAAGTAAACAAACTATTAAACTTAAGCCCATAAGAATTAACGTCTTTTTCATTTTTGCCTCCTTTTTTTTTGGTTATTTTAAAACGAAAGTTTTAAAGTTAATCTTTGTGGAGATTTAAAAAAACTCTCCGTAAGATCTCCCATATCCGTATATGAATAATCTATATCAATTACAGCAATGCTGGTTGGAATAGTCCAACCAAAACCAGCTGAATAGGATAATTCATCATAATTTAATTGATATCCTGATCTTATTTTGAAAGTACCAATTTTGTATTCCATTCCCACATTATACGTTTCTTGCCTATCAACACAGTTATCAAGCTGAATTGAAGCCAATAATAATTGGTTATCTCTCGCATATATGTCCATTGCTACTCCAAGTGAAAATCCCATTGGAATTTTAAATGGGAATTCATCACGGTCTTCATCAATCAATCCATCTCCATCATTATCTAATAAATCAAACGGATCTTCATTCAATAAGCCATCACCATCATCATCAACTTCGTACTCAAGATCCGGTCCAAAATTCTTGATCGCCATACCAATTGTAAGGTTCTTCCAACCTGTATTATACAAAGAACCAATATCTACAGCAATACCATTTACAGCAAATTCATCAAGCTTTTCACGTACAAATTTGATGTTAGTTCCAAATGAGAACTTATCAGTAAATTCATTTGCATATGTAATGCCAGCCATAAAATCGTAGCAGGTGAATTCTTCACCCGTGGGTCCAAAAATTTCTTCTTCGGTTACATCCATATAATCCATATGCAATAGTGCAGTACTAACTCCAAAAGTACCCAATGAAGTAACTTTAGAAAAAGCTACAAATTCATAGTTAATACCTGCAACCCATGCCGTATGAGAGAACATAACCTGATCTTGTTCTTTCAATGCAAGACCAGCAGGATTCCAATAAATTGAAGAAATATCATCTGTAACCGCTGTATATGCTTCACCCATACCGAGAGCTCTTGCACCTACACCTATTTTCAAGAACTGAAGTCCTGCTGTTCCTGTTTTTGCAAAAATATCAGCAAACAGTAATCCAGGAAGTACAATAAGTATTATAAGTATAACAACATATTTTCTCATATTTTACCTCTCATTTATCATTGTGAGTTTGTTCACAGACATTTTGCCTGTGAACCTAAAACTCAATTATTTAATTATAACAAATTTTCCAACTTTTATATTCCCAGAGTCATGATCTTTTAATGAGAATAGATATACTCCGGCTGCAATGATCTGATTATTATGTGATAACAAATCCCATGAAGCCATACCAGTTGCAGTAATATCACTTTGCTTCAATTTATCTTTATTTAGTGCAGCACCAACAGTGATAACATCTTCCCCTTCGCTACCATGATGTACAATCTTGTCAACAAGATCACCAGCAAGTGTATAGATCTTTATAGTACAATTTTCCGGTATATTCACAAACCAGATCCGTCTACTTCTATCACCCGTGAAATCATCTTCTCTTCTTCCATCGAATTTACTTTGTCCGACATAGGGATTCGGAACAACGTAGATATTATTCATATCTGATTTAGCAGATGGACCAGGGAATAATATCTTCATATTAGCATCAGCATCCCTTCCAGATTCAAGCGAAAGAATATTTTGAGAAGGAAAACCCCTATCCCATGTAGTAACAGCAACATAATATTCTATACCTTTTGGTGGATGAGAAATTATATCGTTATAATATCTACGAGAAAGACGCTTATGTTTGAGTTCTAATACTTTATCAGGATCTTCAAGAACTCCAGTGCTAACAAAACCTACTAATGGGATCATGCTTCTAGAGTATAATTCAAAGTATATTTCCTCACCGTTAATATCAGGTAAAGCCAGAAGATCGGGATTAGCAAAATATAAAGCTTTTTCTGTATCTGAGAAGGCATCTACACCATCAGCAACAGCTGTTTCTATTGTTTTAGTATAATCATATATATGATTACCAAAAACGTAATCATCTACATTAGTATCAAATGGTATCAATGCATATTGCTGACTGAGATGATAATAATTTTCATCTTCTTCGGTAATTGCTCTTCTATTTGGAAGAGAATGATTTGCATCTCCAATTCCTATATCACCTTCAAAATCTACAAAGAATGTATCAGCATTAACATTTACTAAATAATCTTCTTGATCTTGTTCAGTCTCATATTTATCCCATTTACCTTTTTCTACCCAGTCTTCTTGTGATCCACTTCCAGATCTGCCATATAATGTATAACCCTGAAAATCATGTCTGAGTCTATACGCAGTCCATGGATTAATAATTGCATTATCATTAAAATTACCAATTGTACTTGGCCAGTATTCTTCCGGCATGCCTGTAGTATCGGCTCCAATAACATAACTATCTATACCCGGGTTGATATCTTGCCAACCCACATCACGTTGAGGAACAAACTCTGCATCTAAAGTAAATTCAGATATATTATCCCAATATAAATCTAATGCATTACCATCATTAATTAATTCGGCGTACATATTTGGATAATCGGGTGGTTCCGGAGCTTGATAGTGAGGGAAAACATCAGGCTCAACAACTGTAGTAAGAGTTTGAGCTTCTCCATAAATAAACTTTGCGAATCCAGCAGTTTGCTTCAATTCAAAAATACTGTCTCCAGGGAACACTGCAATAACGATCTTCATTGTTCTACCCGGAGGTAAATTCCAACGTTTGAAATAAACACCATCACTATTTATTTCTAAATAGTCATCTATTCCATAACCTGGTTCACCGGGCTCATCAGTGTCACCGGTATGAGACTGGGCACCATAAAAACCAAAAAGATATCTTGTATCAGTACCATTTGGGGTGTGAACGATCTGATACGTTGGATCTGCTTTAATATCAATAAAAGAACCCTCATTAGGATTTCTTCCTGTTAATAACCAATATTTTTCATTAGCTGTTGTAATACCTGCAGCTGTATATTGCAGTGGAGCCGAATCATAAGGACCCGGATTTTCCAAATCATAAGTCCAGCAGGAAAATTCTAGTTCCTCCGGATTTGGTGTACAAACACGAGAGCCAACAAATCCGGTGGTCAATCCACCATCGGTATCTGCATCATAAGTATAGGCAAATTCGTATCCCATACCGGAAACATAACTGCTGATATCATCCGGTGCAATAGTAGATCCACCAAATGATTGCGGACCAACATCAGAATCCATATAAATACCCATAGCACAATCCATAAGTGTATCCTGTTCATTCATATTTGTAATATCAAATTCTATATAAACAAGATTTTTTATGTAATCATAACTCCATTGATAACTCATTTGACGAACACGAATATTAAGTGGGACATGATTGTTTCCGCCAGAACTAGAACCAAAGTCTCTATCGGGATCAGGATTACCGTTTTCAAAAGGACTATAATCATAATAATATGAAACAAAATCTTGCTCAGAAACCGGATATCCATCCTCATCCGTAATCCCATCATTATCATCATCGTTTGGTTCTGAGAAATTACATAAATTATTTGTGACATCACTTAGATCTACAAATCCTAAAGGGAACCAGATAGATTGATTATCCGCATCCATAATTATATCAGTTCCATGAATCAATTCTGAAATATGAAGATATTCTCCACCATACACTGAGAATACACTTGTCGGATCCACGCCTTCTACTCCAAAAAATTCTGAAGGGATGAATGGGAATGCATATCCTAAAGGGTCTTCATCAATTAATCCATCATTATCATCATCTATTCCCTTTCTTTGATCTCTTATAGAAGTTGTAACAGTTTTATCATGATAATTATGAGCTGTGTATTGTGATCCTAGATGAGAAGCTTCTAATGGATTATACGCAGGTAAAAGTTCATTTATATCATGATACCCATCAATTCCAATACTAACGAGAGTATCAACTACTACTTGTAAACTATCATTCCATAGAGAATCACTTTCAAGCACATAATCATCATTCGTTTCCGGAGGGTAATTAAGCCAGTAATATTGCCTCCCCAAATGGTCTCTTCTAACTTTTTTTGCACCAAACCACAATCCGCCAGCGAACAGATAGTCAATAGATGAACCTCCCGGATATTCAAGTGATGGCCATCCTTCCCCAAATGATCCGAAGAAACCGTAGTTACTAATTCGTAACCAGATATTCCCAAGGTCATGTACTTGTGTAGAATCAAATTTCTTATCTGCAACAGCTTCTGTGTGAGTTCTGGCAAACGCACTTACAGTAAACACGATAAGAAGCATTAGAATTATTAATACTCTTAATTTACTTATCTTCATATAAAATCCCCCAAGATTTATTAATGTAATGAAAAATTAACCGGGAATGTAACCCAGCAAGCTACAGGTTTTCCGCCACTTTTAGCAGGTGAGAATTCCCATTGTTTAACACTCTTTATGGCAGCCTCATCCAATCCGCCAGGACCTGACATCAATGATTTCAAGATTTCAACCGCTCCAACAGAACCATCTGTAAACACTTCCACTTGTAGAATTACATCACCTTCAATACCGGCATTTCTGGCAAAAGTCGAATAAACCAATGGTGCTCTCTTAATTGCAAAAGGTGCATCTTCATAAACAACAAATTTAGATGTCTTACCTATAATTTTTTCCTGAATTTCTTCATATGGATCTAAAGAAGTAACACCGATAGTTTCTATAATTTCAATATCCTCATCATCTTCTCCATCAAGATCTTCTTCTATAATTATCTCAACTACCGGTTTAACGGTCTCTTCAGGTGGTTTGATTCTTTCTCTGATCTCAGGTGGAATATCAATTGATATTGTGATGTTGATATTCCTGCTATACGGTTTTACTTCAACTTTAGGTGAAACAATAAATGCAAATAATAATATCAGTATAGCTAAACTTACTGATTTATCATAATAACTTTCTGCAATGTCTTTCCAATCAACTGTTCGTTTATTCATATTTCGCCTACCTTAGCAACTTTGCTTCAAAATAAACACGTAAAGTTTGGGCTTCACGTAACTGATTCAGAATGTCAGACATAATGCCATAGCTGGTATCTTTATCTGTTCTGAAGCAAGTTAGTACATTAAAATCTTCTGCTAATTTTTTCTGCATAACGTACTTTACATCAGGTATGGAAACAACAAAATCATCAATTGAGATCAATCCATTTTTGTTCACATATATCGTAGCCGAATGATTACGAGGTATTTTTTCTATACTTGCAGCTTTCGGCATTCTCACTGGTATTCCTTTTTCTCTTACAAACACAGTAGAAACCATGAAGAATAAAAGAAGTAGGAAAGCTATGTCAGACATAGATGCAGTTGGTATTGCTGTTTCTGGTCTTGCACTTTTCTTAATATTAGCCATAATACCTTCCTAATTCGTTGATAAAGAAATTTTTTCTGCACCAGAAGCTTGAAGTTTATCTAAAACCCTAACCATATACTGGTATTTACTTTGTCTATCTGTTTTCAGGGATATTACCATATCCGGATTATCTTTTACGATCTGATGAATCGTCTGCTGCAATTTATTCATTGGAACGACCTGCTCATTTCCACCGGATTTAAGAGTTATAATTCCATCCTTATCAATCCAGATCTTAGTAAGGTTATCATCTTTTAATTTAACCTTTTTTTGAGTGCCGTCAGATACAGCCGGCAACACTATCCCCAAGCCTTTTTTAATATCAAATTTTGTAGTTGATAGAAAGAAGACAAGCAGCAGAAAAGCAACATCAGACATTGATGCAGTGGGAATACCACCCAAATCTTTTCTTTTTCTGCGTAACACAATTGCCTCCTATCTATTTTCTACAAGAGTTTCGATCATCTTCTCTGATCCTCTTTGCATATCCATCACAAGTCCATCTACCATACCAAGGAACATATTATTGAAGAACTGTATTGGAATAGCAACAGCTAAACCAGCAGCAGTAGTGATAAGAGCAATTTGGATACCAGTAGCAACAATAGTTGGCTCAACTTCACCTGCAGCAGCAATATCACCAAATGCACGGATCATACCAACAATTGTTCCAAAGAAACCAAACATAGGCGCAAGATTAATTGTTGTTGATAGTGGAATAAATCCCTTTTCTAAGAAAGCCATCTCGATAACACCAGCATTTTCAATAGCTTTTTCTACTGCATCAACTCCCTTATCTACTTTAAGGAGACCATTATGCATAACTGCAGCAACCGGTCCTTTTGTTTCTTTACAAAGCTTAAGAGCTTCATCATACTTTTTACCTTCGATCAACGGGATCACTTTACCAAGAAAATCATTAAGATTAATCTTAGCATAACTGAGAGAGATCAGTTTCCAAATAATAGTTGCTACACCCCAAATCAAAAGAAGAAGCATCGGGTACATTACAAATCCACCCTGAATAAACAGATCAATCAACCCGCTGCCGACAATCTTACGGGCGAACATCTCAAGTCCACCAGATTGAGAAGTTTCTTCAAAAGGAACTTCTTCTATAATTTCCTCTGCAACAATTTCCTCAGTTGCAGTTTCCTCTTCTGCAATTTCCTCTTGTGCAAAGGCAATTGCAGTAAACATGAAATTAGCAAAAACTAAGATCATAAATATTGCTAAAAGTCTTTTACTCATTTTATATCCTCCAGATTATTTTCTATTTTTTATTACCAGATATAAGTTAACCCAAACGTAAAGGTTCTACCAGCTGTAATGTTCGCAGGGTTCCTATCTCGTGCACTATATACTGAACTTGTAACAGGGTCGACAAAACCATCATCATCAAAATCTAAATCTGCCCCACTATTAAATGGATCACCGGTTTTTGCATAAACGTTATTGTAATTATCCTTATTAAATAAGTTTACAATATTCGCATAAAACCTGATTTTCATATCTTTACCTAACGCAAAGTTTTTTGTAAATTTCAAGTTTGCACTAGCAGTGTATGGTTTAAATAGACTATTAGTATCCAGGGAAAGATTATCATTCTCGTCAACAGGTGTGTATGGAGAGCCCGAAGAAAGATTAAACAGAAAGTTAACTGAGAAATCATGGAGAGGAAGAACAGCTTCTGTGAAAGGAATATAGAATTCTTCACCCGCTCCTACTATAAATGCGAAGTTAAAGCTAAAATTATGTCTGGTATCCCAGGCTAAAGGAAATTCTCGCAAACTCTCGTCATTAGCAGTAGAGGTTTGAGAATGGTTACCGTTTGCCCATGTTAGTGAATAGGCAGCTGACCCAGAGTAGAAGTTAGAGAGAAATTTGCTTATATTTAAATCAATTCCACGAACACTACCATAATCTTCAGAAACGTATTCATTCCATTTTATCGAAGGATCAGCAGGGTCTTCTACTTCTACAGTACTAACATAATTATATATATTCTTGAAATAAGCAGTGATATCCATAACATAGTCTTCATGAAGCTGATACTGTAAACCTGCTTCATAAGTAATTGTAGTCTGATCTTCAAGTTCAGGATTACCAACAATAACATTTGATCCTGGATTTGTAACAACATCTATCGGTCTACCAGTTGTAAAGATATACTGCATTTGCGGTAATTGTCTTTGATAATTATAAACAAAGTGCAGTACACTTTTTTCTGAAATCGGGTGAGAAACCCCAAGACGAGGAGAAAACATAAATTGTGGGTTACTAAATCTATCAGTGATCGTTTCATGGTAGTCTACTGCGCTCATATATTTTGCATATGCATCAGGATACAAATCCTCAGGGGGAATAATCAGGTTACCAGGATTTTCCGGATCTTCAATTTTATAAGTAGTCTCGTTCATAGGGTGATTCGGGTCAATAGATTCTAAATAAGAACCGGAATAACTAACTGTATTAATATCATAATCACCACCAAGATACCATACATCGCATCTCACACCTGCATTAATGATCAATCCTTCCCAAATCATAGCATCCTGCACATAAAGACCACCTTGCCAAGGTTCTGCCTTATAACCATCTGTTAAGCCGGAAGCAGCAATAGTAGCCGCTAAGAGATCTTCCCTTGAATAATAATGCTCATCACTTTGAGCAAAGGTTCCCGTTCCAGGAATTGAATCTCCAGCTGCAATGGTTATTTCGGGTGTACATGTTTGCAAATAATCTGCGTATTTACCGACTGAAAGATCCCAGGGGTTTCTCCACTGATTTTTCTCGATCGTATGCTTTATTATTTCAAATCCTGATTTTAAACCATGAATTTCATTTGCTTGATATTCAACATCAGTCCTTAACTGCATCATTTGATTACTATCGTCAATGTAAGTACCCCATACTGTACCAGGTTCAACAAAAGGAACATCTATTTGTTCTCCAGTAACTGTTTCAAATTTCCATGCATAATCTTCAACATCACTAACAATATTGTTATCTTCTTCAGTTAAATAGAAAATACCATCAGTTCTTCCTAGTTGATTATTACCATAAAGATCAAAATCAGATTCGATACCTAATCCAAACCAATCTTCTCTGGCAATGTCTCTAGGAGACTGAGAAACGCTTTTCTCGTACATACTAGCTTTAACCTTAATATTAATTTGTGAACCAATTGTATGATCGTATGTGGCGATATATTGTCTTTGTTCACCAGAAGTTTTTGCATAATGCTCTAGAGCATATCTCCAATTATGAGAAAAAGGAAGATGCTCATATTTATCCCCCCGGACAGCAAATGTAATATTCTGACGATCATTAAATTTATATTTCACTTTTAAATTTGCATTATAATCATTATTATTCCTGCTACCTGTATCAAATCCAATGACATCTTCTCTGCCTTCATAAGGATCATATTGTTGATAATCTGACCAACTGGTAATCAATCCATCAAGATCATCAAAAGGACTCAGATTATAAAAATCTTTATATCTTGAATCATTCCAACTTCCCACAGCATTGAAATAGAAAGTAAACCTATCTCTAAGAGAAGAAACAAATGGGCTTAATACCGGACCACCAATAGCAAATTTGATTACATCACTGTTTGCATTATCATCCGAATTGATCAAATGATCAGAAACAACTTCAAGCTTTCCAGAATAATCACGAGATCCACTTTTGGTTACAATATTAACCATGCCAGACTGAGCATTGCCATATTCTGCAGTAAGTCCACCAGTCATTACATCCATATTTGCAATTGCATCTGTATCAATAGTAAGAGCGGCACCACCATCAACAGGGTCGGAAACCGACATTCCATCTACTGTATATGCCAGCTCGTTCGATCTACCACCTCGAACATGGATTTCTCCATTACTAAGAGTAACACCAGCCTGCATTGCGATAACATCTTCGATCTGTGTAACGGCAATATTTTCCATCTCTGCCGCTGAAATAGTTCCACCCGATTGCGTTTTTGTAGGTTGAATCATTTCATTCTTTTTTTCTACCACATCAAATCCTTCTATCTCAATAGCTTGTTGTGGCATTATGAAATTCAGCATTGCAGTAATGTCTATACTTATTTTAACATTGGGGCTTTTCTGGGTTCTAAAACCATTACGCAAACATGTAACTTCGTATATTCCAGGTGTAATATTAATAATGAAATACGAACCATTCTCTTTGGTCATCATACCAGCAACGAGTGTTTCGCCATCCATAATCGTTATATTTGCATAAGGGATAGGATTCCCTTTATCATCTGTTACTTTACCCGCAAGTTTACCGGTTGTTCCTGCAAATAATATTGTAGTAAACAGAAAAGTTAATATGAGTGAAATTATGATTTTTCTAAGCATTAATAAT
>JAUVKM010000107.1 GCA_030596265.1 Candidatus Cloacimonadota bacterium | reverse complement strand
TTGATAGTTGAAGATGAATTGATAATAGCAGAAGATTTAAAATTAACCTTACAGAGTTTTGGTCATGAAGTAATTGCCATGGTATCTTCAGGTGAGAAAGCAATTGCCTTTGCGGACAGTTTAACACCGGATGTTATTTTCATGGATATTAATCTGGATGGTGAGCTAAATGGAATTAATGCCGCTATAAAAATTGGAGAGAAGCATGAAATACCGATAGTATTTTGTTCTGCTTATATAGATAGAGTAACTAAACGAGAGACTTCTCAGATAAAATCGGGAATCTTTATCTCTAAACCTGTTGAAGAATTGAAGCTTCAAAGAGCATTAAGTGATTTTATAGGACAAAGTACTAATACAAATTTGATATTGAATTATAATACAAATTAATAACGATATATTCATTTGTTGAAGCCACTAATTTTTTTAGTGGCTATCTGTGTTATATGTAACTCAAAAAGATACGAAGATGGAGACCGAAATATGTGTGATCCATAACAGTAAATAAGCAAGTTGTATAATGTAGAAATATTATTATTTGAAAAGAAAACGTTCATTTCAATAATCAAACTCTGTCAATTTTTTCTGACAATAGACTGTTAATCCTTCTTATTAGAAAAATAACTTGCATAATTTTGTACTCTATCCGATAAGAAATAAATTAAAAAGGAGTTTTATTATGTTTTCCAAAAACATTAAGTCAATATTGATAATATTAATGTTAATTACGATTAGTTTAAGTTCAGTTGTGTTAAGTGCAGATTGCCGAATGATGGCTATGAGTGCTCATATGGGTTATAATCTCACAGATTCAGAATATTATGTTCATAATTACCTTGAGGAATTACAATTACAAGGTGGTTCAAGTGGTGGCCATCCATATTATAATATTCATGGATGGAGTCTTGCCTATTATCTAAAAGGTGATATGTTAATTGATTATATTTACAGAGATGAAGATCAAGCACATAATTCAGCTACATACAACACACAGCAAGGAATAGTAGAAGATGCAAATGCTCAAGTAATTTTAGGTCACGTAAGACGCTCAACAAATGTTACAGGGATAAACAATCCACATCCATTCATTTTCAGTTCTGCAAATGCAGATTACGCATTTATGCATAATGGTAGTGTAAATCCAACGTATTTTGAAGGTTTAATAAATGCTTTGGATCCATCTTGGCTCATTAATCATCCAATAACATATTATGCCCAACCTCCTCACTATATTGATTCTGAATATTTGTTTTCGTGGATTATGCTTAACATCGAATTGAATGATTATAATGTTTTTGAGGGTCTTATTGATGCTATTAAAGGTATGGGGTCATTAGGTACTGAGGACAGAACGTTCATTCTAACAGATGGTATTGATCTTTATTGTTATAAGAACAGTTATGATGCTGTGGTTGATCACGATCTGTATTACACTTGGATAGCTCCGGATTATTATTGGGCAGTTATGAGTAAGTTTCCTGATGATCCAGGTACACTCATTACTGCTATGGTTAATGATGAGTTATTGTATTTATCTCCTACCAAGCAAAAAGTATCGATCAGGAATTGTAGTGATCAAAATGACGAAATCCAACATAATCGAACACTTTATGCAGGATGGAATTGGGAAGGTTTTCCAATTTTTCCAACTACAACCAATAATGGTGCTGATATCCTTGACTACTTAGAAACAAACGGTGGAATTACAGAAGTTGAAGGTTTAAGCATTGGTAATCCAATTTATAATTCCTTTTCTGGCTCCTGGATTCCTTCCTATTTTCAATTTGATGATAAATCTTTGTACAAGCTTAATATGACATCAAATACAAACCCTGTCCATTATAATGATTGTTTTAACACAATTGGAGAGATGCGTGAATCCAGTGAACCAATCTTAGAAAACATTCAAGGTTATCAGTATTACTGGATTGGATATGATTTAATGCCTTCACAACGAATTGATGATGCTTTTGGTGAGGAATGGTCAAATGTACGTTCAGTAAAAGCAGAGGATTGGTATTTTAGTCGTCAAGAAAGAGGACGACCAGAACCTGAAATACCTTGTTGGTCGGCAGAAGGAAAATATCTTGAATTTGGTAAAGGATATATGGTATCATTCTTTCAAAATATATCTTCCTTCACGTGGGATTACCGTCACTACTTACCCGATGATATCCATCATTCAAGAAAAGCAGAAACATTTGCTTTCGAAGAAAAAGCTGATTATCTATCAATTGATATTATTGATAACGGCAACCGAGAAGAAATACTTGAAATTGGGGCTTTTCAAGATGGTGAATGTATTGGTGCAGTTGGTGTAATTGAATTGCCAGTACAATTGCAAGCCTTTGTCGATCCAAACGGAGGTGAAATAACGTTTGAAGTTTACAACGGCTCAAGATCGTTACAACAAGTTAGCAATTATCAGATTATGGATTTAAAAAGCGGAGAAATGCAGAAAGGGTTCATCTCTCCTCGTGATACAGAATATGCTATTGTAATGATGGGTAAGTTAATTGATATTGAAAAACCTCAAAATTATGCACTGAATCTTGATAATTACCCTAATCCATTCAATCCAACTACAACAATATCATTCTCAATACCGGAATCAGGTAAAGCAGAATTAACAATTTACAACACAAAAGGACAACTTGTTAAGACACTCGTCAGCGAAGAATTCACAGCAGGTAAACATTCTGTAGTATGGAATGGAAAAGGCGAAAATGAAAAAATAGTTTCTTCAGGAATATATTTCTATAAATTAACCACCAAGAATTCTGTAGTTACTAAGCGAATGATAATGCTCAAATAATCACTGATGGAGTTGTAACCTGATTTTCAGGTTACAACTCCTAATTTAGTTTTAACGAGGTTGGCAAAATGAAATCAATAATTGCAATGTTATTTTTATTTATAATCACGGGTTTATTCTCTTTAATTATTGAAGTTGATATTAATGGTTCTACTCCTTTTCAGTTGATACAATCGGGAATAGATGTTTCTGTGGATGGAGATACTGTATTAGTACATCCGGGAACTTACACTGAAAATATAATAATTGAAAACAAATCTATCGTCTTAACCAGTTTTGAAATGATTACAGGTGACTCCATCTATATCGAAAATACAATAATTGATGGTAACCAAAACGGAAGCTGCGTTTATGCTGATAACGTTGAGAATGGAACTCTGCGAGGATTTACAATCCAGAATGGTAGCGGAACAGAAAATAATTATGTTTTGGGAGGTGGTATATTTATTAGCAATTCAGTTATGGATATATTATTCTGTAATATTATTAATAACACAGCAGATATTGGAGGTGGATGTCTACTTTATTATTCAACAGTAAATTTATCAGATAATAAAATTGTAAATAATCATGCAATTCTTATCGGTGGTGGTTTGTGTATTGGTGTTGAGGCATTTATTACGTTTGACAATGATAATCTTAATAGTATCTATTTGAATACTGGAGGTAGAGCAAATGATATCTGGTTATCTTCAAATGTGGATATTATTCTCGATAAATTTACAGTTAACAATCCTGATTATGAATTTATTGGTAGCTATGAAGCATCTTATACTTTTTCCTGCCAACAAGCAGTAATTGAACAAATTCAAAATGATCTGTATGTAAATCCAAACGGTAGTAATGGTAACAGCGGTTTAACACCGAATAATCCTCTAAAAACAATTGCTTATGCCAACCTTCTGGTAAAAGCTGATAGCCTAAATCCTCGTTCAATTTATGTAGCAGATGGTTTGTATTCGACAAATTCTACTGGTGAAAATCTGCCAATTAACCTTAAAAGTTATGTTTCCATTATTGGAGAAAGTGAAGAAAACACAATCATCGATGGTGATGAATACTATCCAATTATGACAGGCATGGATGGAGAAAGAGAAGTAGTGATTAAGAATTTCACTTTCCAAAATTCGCAGTTAAAATCGCATCATCGTGCTCCACTTCGATTTTGCTATACAACTATTGATAGTATTTGGCATAGATTTACTGTTGATCTTGAGAATATTACAATAAAAAATGCAACACCCAGAACTTCTGATGATGCTCCCAATGCAATTTCATTTATTGATGGCGATAGCATTATAATGAAAAATATAACAATTGAGGATAATATTTGCGGTAGAACTGCTAGCTTTTGGACAACGAATTTAGAAGCTGAAAATCTAATAATTAGAAACAATCAATATTTAAGTGGTTCAGAACATTGTTATGGCTGGGCTTTGACTATTGTTCGTCATAATACGTTTTTCCCGAATGATAATCCTGTAATCTTAAAAAACTTACTCTTAAATAACAATGCAGGTATTGGTGATTTGTTTTTTCCACCATTATGCTTCTTTGTTGCTGCTGGTGCTGAAGCTTATGTAATAAATGGTACTTTTGCGGATAATGCAATATATGGTGGTAATAGTGGTATTATCAGAGTTGATGATGAAAGTCAGTTGACTTTAGTAAATTCAGTTGTACATAATAATGAAGGTTTACCTGTTTATTTGGATGGAGATGAAGCTGAATTAACAGTTGATCATTGCTTATTAACTAATGGAATTGATGATATATATACGGTCGGTGATCCTACAATAAATTGGTTAGAGGGGAATTTAAGTGGAAATCCAGAGTTTCAAGGTGAAGGTGCTGAATATCCTTATAATTATCTTTCTACATCTCCTTGTATAGATAACGGAACAAATATTTTACCAGATGGTATTGAATTTCCAGAATATGATCTTGCTGGAAATCAACGAATTTACGGTGCGACCATTGATATGGGAGCATTTGAATGGCAGGGTGTCAATTTTATTGATAATGAAATAGATATTACAAAGTTTACATTATCCAACTATCCAAATCCATTTAACCCGACTACAACAATCAGCTTCTCCTTACCGGAAGATGGTGATGTAGAATTGTCAATCTATAATGTTAAGGGTCAAAAAGTAAAACAGCTTGTTAATGACCAGCTTTCAGCAGGTCAGCATTCCATAGAATGGAACGGTAAAGATGCTAACAACAAATCAGTATCATCTGGAATTTATTTCTACAAAATTTCTACTGGCAATTCATCAGCAATGAAAAAAATGTTGCTTCTTAAGTAAAACCAAACTTCGGATTGCTCCCGATTCATCGGGATCATCCGAATGTTTGAAAGTTCGACACTCTGAAGAGCTTCGCACATTCAGAGGTTGAGATTGATATCTGGTCTTCAAGTTCCGGCTTGGAGACCAGTATTCTCAATCTGCATCTATTTTGGCTTGACCGTATAATTTCGGATATAGAGATTTGACAGTATAAAAAATTTTATGAGGATTCTATGAAGATAAGATTAATCTTTATTCTTTTCATTTCAAATTTCACACCCTGGTCACGCCGTAGCAATATTCTCCTTGTTTTTCTTTGCGTAGCCGGATTCCTAATTTCTAATTCTTCAATTGCATATGCAATTGAAGTAGGTGGTCACCTCACCGAAGACACAACATGGTCACCGGAGAGCAACCCATATATAGTAACTTCCGGTCTCTATGTAGATGCAGATGTTACTTTAATAATTCTTCCAGGTACAATAGTTAAATTCAATTCTGATTTTTACGATGATTTAGGAGATGATGGATTTTATTTCAGTGGTGGAGAAGAACCGGAAGCTAAGTTTATTCGCTGTGAAGGTAAAATTATTGCAGAGGGTACTGAACAAGACAGCATCATTTTTACGCGAATGCAGGATGAACAATATTACCATTGGGGTACTATTTATCTGCCAGATGGAGCTGAAACAAGTTTTTTTAAACATTGTGTTTTTGAGTATGCCGCCGTTACTGGTTTTTCATTATTTGAACAAGTTCGGGCTGCTGTTGCAGTATGGAATGGTAAAGCATTAATAGATCATTGTTCATTTATTGATAACGACACAGCTGTCAGCATTGAACGTAATATAATCGAAATATCGGTAATAAATAGTTACTTTGATTATGTTGAATTTCCGCATCCCACTATTCAAAATGTATCAGGATCCTTCTTTTTCCGAATACGTTATGTATCCAATATAGATACGGGAATTCCATTAATAGCAGGTAATCTATTTAATAATGGTAGTTCACTTTATTTATCAAATAAATCAGTATATTTTATAGATAATGCAATTAATTCTGTACCCTACGATCGTGATGGAATGCATTTATCTCATCCTCATAATTGTAATTACATTTATAATAATGAATTTGGCAGTTGTGATAAGGGTATATTTTCATTATTTTCTGAAGAAGATTCAATCTATATAAAAAACAATTATTTTGCTACCAATGGAGATGGTATTTATATTTATGATGCTTATGTGGAAGTTTCAGATAATTATTTTGAGGGATGTAAAGCAAATATTACAGGATGTGATGGAAATAGCATTTTTATGAGAAACAATATTAATGAAGCAAATAATAATGCTCTTTCTGGCAATATAAGTGTCATTTCAGATAATATTATTACGAATAGCATAATAGGTTTATCCGGTTGCGGAAATGATTTATTTAGTAATAATATATTCATTCAAAATGAATACATCTTCTCCTCTGTAACTGATAATCACATTATCGAAAACATAGTATTTTTATATAATAATGAATTATTCAGTAATTATTTATATGGTAATCCCATATTTCGCAACTGCATTTTAGATTTTGAACTACCACCGGAATGTATCGACGGCGGCGGCAATATCTGGGTGGATCCTACTCAAGTACAGCAGCTTTTCGAGAATATCCAAAACGGTGATTTTCATCTAATTGAAGGCAGCCTGGCAATAGATGCCGGATTTGATACTCTGGGTTACTATTATCCTTTCGATATGGATTACAAACACAGAATCTGGGATGGAGATAATAACGGAACTGCAATTATCGATATCGGACCTTATGAGTATAATTCACCATCTTTTGGTGGTATTGAGGGTTATACTTACAATCCCATAACCGGAGATCCGGTAGATTATGTTCTTTTAAAAATCA
>JAUVKM010000014.1 GCA_030596265.1 Candidatus Cloacimonadota bacterium | reverse complement strand
TTCCTTCTATGCTTTCCGATTCAGAATAAACAATAGGTTTATAAAGATTCAGATTTGTAGAATATTTGATCATATTATCTTTAAACGGTTTAGTGTAAATACCTACAAATTCCACACCGTCATCATTTGTATTATCATCAAGATTACCGTCAAAATACTGTTTGAACGCTGCGCCAAGACGAGTGCTCAATTCCTGTGTATCATCCATAATAAATACTTTAGCAATACCAAAAGTTTCTGTTGTAGTATTCGGATTGAATGTTTTTGTTTTTTCTTCACTTTCATCCAAAAACTGTGATTCATCCCTGAAGCTGGCAAAAGGATCTACAAAAGCACCGAGTGTAAAACGGAACATCGATTCAAAATCGACCAAATCTGTAGATTTATCCGGTTTTGCCCAAGATTTTTCTCCCATTTCATCTACCATTTGTGTGTGGGTTTGACCAAAAGCCAGTTTAAGTGTGTTCTTATTGTGAACTTTTGCTGTTAATTGTTTTTCCGCTAAGAAATTTGCGTTGAATACCCATGAAATCGAACCTCTCTCCTCACCAGCCCAATTATCGCTGTAAGCATTTTGATTCATTGTAAGCGAAAGATCAGCAGCCATGTTCCAATCTTCTGCCATTAACCCTGCAGCTAAAATCATAACCACCAAAATTAAAGTTATTTTTTTCATTTTATCTCCTATTATATTCTGTTAAAAGAAATATCTTACACCAATTGCTGCATTTAAGCCAAAGTCTGTTGCCGGTACCAGGTCAAGCAGAGGTACGATTTCTAAGAATATATCAAATGGTGCTTCCACAAATTGATAAGCTATTCCCACGGGGATACGAACTCCTAACTTTGATTTATCTTCCAGCTTGATCCTGACACCAAGGCCATAATAGACTGGTAGAGAACCTTGTGAAACTGCAATCAGGTCAGGATTATGCCATAACATGTCAGCATGAAGATGCATGGCATCCTCTTTTCCAAAAGACCAGGCTATAGCTCCGTCAAATGCAGAAAGCTTACCTGTCCAATACTTAAAACTGATCCCTGTCGGCTCACCTACTATAATTCCTGCTCCCAGTCCTGAACTCTGGGCAAATAATCCAACAGTTGCAGCAATTACAATCAATACTAAGATTGTCCTTTTCATTTTTTCTACCTTATTCTTTGATCATGTGAACATCCATCTGTGGATATGGGATGCTTATATTTGCTTTATCAAATTCTTCTTTTGCACTCTCGATCAGATCAAAATGAACAGTCCAATAATCTTCAGTTTTACTCCAGACACGAACAGTGAAATCGATTGAACTGTCACCCAGATTTCCTAATCTAACAAAAGGTTCTGGATCTTTCAAGATCAACTCATGTTCATTGATTATCTTGTTCAGTATATCTTTGACCTTACTTATATCAGCCTCATAGCCTACACCGAAGGTCAGATCAACGCGTCTTGTCTTTTCTGCTGTATAATTTGTAATTGTGCCGTTCATGATCTGTGCATTGGGTACAATGATCTTTTTGTTATCCACCGTATTGATATCAGTTGTAAATACACTGATCTTACTTATGCTACCGGATACACCGCCGGCTTCTACATAGTCATCCAATTTAAAAGGTCTGAAGAGGATTATTAATAATCCGGAAGCAAAATTGGAAAGTGAACCCTGCAGAGCCAGACCAATTGCCAAGCCTGCTGCACCAATAATTGCCATAAATGAGGTTGTTTGAATACCAACTTGCGAAAGAGCAGCCAGAATTACAAATATGTATAAAGCACTAAAAACCATCGATGAGGCAAAAGATGAGATAGTTTTATCTACATTCTTTTTATCCATTACCTTTATAATCAATTTTTGCAAAATTTTTGCAACCATGCGTCCAATAATTAAAATGGCAACAGCTGCAATTATCTTTATGCCAAAAGTAGCTCCCCATTCAATTAACTTATCTAACAATTGCTCCATAATATTCTCCTAATTTTTATGTGTGCACCCTGCAAGCAGGATGCACACAATTTATATTTATTTACTTAGATATGTACTATTTTGTTCTAAAGAATTCAATACGTCGATTCTTAGCTCTTCCTTCTTTTGTGTTATTGGAAGTCATCGGATTCTCAGGTCCATAACCATTTGCAGTCAATCTGTCAGCTTGAACACCCTGATTGATCAGATAACTTCTCACAGATTCCGCTCTTTGCTTTGATATCTTCATGTTGAATTTAAGTGAACCTGTATTATCAGTATAGCCGTTAATTTCAAGTTTCATTTCAGGATAGTCATTAAGAGTGCGTACAACTTTTCCAAGTACATTTTTTGTGTCATAAGATAGTTCAGAGCTGCCCGAAGCAAAATTTACACCATCAAGTATAATCGGTGCTTTTGTTTCAAATACGATCTCAGGTTTCTTATCAGGACATCCGTCTTCATCTTCAAAACCATTGAAAGTTTCCGCTTCATTCGGACATTTATCGTTAACGTCTAAAATACTATCACCATCGTTATCAAGATCCGGTGATCCATCTTCATCTTCAAAGCCGTCAAAATCTTCTGCTACATTTGGAGACAGATCATCTACATCTAAAATGCCATCACCATCGTTATCAGGGTCAGGCACACCATCTTCATCTTCAAAACCATCAATATCTTCTGCTATGTTCGGCTCTTTATCATCTACATCTAAAACTCCATCACCATCGTTATCAGGGTCTGGTGCTCCGTCTTCATCTTCAAAACCATCAAAATCTTCAGGATTCAGAGGATCTGCATCATATTTATCTTTAATACCATCACCATCAGTATCTTTAGCACTTACTAAATGAAGGTTAAATCCCAATCTTGCTTCCAAGACTCCTGTCTCTATTGCATCAATGGGACCATAACCGGACATATTCAGTTCATTATTTATCAAGTGATTGTAGTGAAATCCAGCTTCGATACCAATTACCCTGGTTAAATAGTATTCAAAACCCAACCCCATTACAATAAATGCATAATTATCAGTATCATCGTAGACAGATTCGCCAAGTTCTTCTGAATATGAAAAATTAATATCACTTACATTTGAAACATCTCTCAAATCCCAAAATAACATTCCGGCACCAAGTGAAGCATAGGGTACGAATTTCATGCCTTTAGTAAAATTATATTTCAAAGAAATTGATAACGGAGTAAGATAAGTTAAATAATACTTATCATCAATATTATTATCATAATCTTTGGGTCGTGACCAGCCTTTACTTGCTGAAAATTCCATACCAACACTTTCACTAAAGTATATCCCGATTTGACCACCACTCCACATTTTCCACTGGTTAGTCTCTTCACCACCAAAGAGGTTAATACCACTTGCATGAATACCAATGTATGGTTTACCGCCTTCAACTTGTGCATTCAACCCAACATTTAACGAAATCAAAATAACAAATAACACTACTAATTTTTTCATCTAAGCCTCCACATTCTTTTTTATTTGTAATTATAATAATTAATACTTCTAATCAATCAAGAAATATGAATTATTTTAATTTGTAATAAGATACTAAATTCAAAATATATGTCAAATAAAAAATCATCATAACAATATTTTACTCTATTAAGTATTTCTTTCATAAACCATTATTTCTCTTTACATTAATAATGGGGTTTTGTTTTTTTTTGGTTATGAGTAAAATTGTGTTTTTTAACTTTTCAAGGAGATAATTTGAAAAAGAATATCCTGATTATTTTTATTCTCTATACAACAGTATCATTTAGTATCAGTATTTATGACATTCAATTTACTACAAACCAGGGAGGGAATGGAACTTATCCATCACCATACGCAGGTCAAATTGTAACAACAGGCGGTATTGTAGATGGAACCGATTTTAATAACGGAAGATTTTTTATCACATCTTCGTGGGGAGGTGATTGGCAAGGAATTTATGTTTATGATAACAACCAGAATGTAGCAGTTGGTGATAGCGTTATCATTGAAGCGGAAGTTTATGAATATTGGGGATTCACTGAGCTTAGCAATTTAATTTCCTGTGAAATAATCTCCTCAGAAAATTCTCTTCCGGCATCTCTTGTTACTTCAATTTCCAATGCAATAAACGAAGCTAGAGAAAGCACACGAGTAGGTATTAGCCCTTATGATTTATCAATTACACAAACTTACGATGAATGGGGGCAATGGAAAGTTGCTGATGTAAGCGGAGAATGTACCATTAGTACCGGATTTATGAACATGCAGGAAATGGGCATCCCGCTTGTAGTGGGCTATCCTTTGTATATCGGTGGATTTGTTACATATTTTTGGGAAGAATTTCAGCTCAATCCAATTAGTTTGTATTCAATTTCATCAGCTCCGGAGAATCATATTATCTCAATTCAAGAACAATTATTGTTCTCTCCAGAAGAATTTGAAATTCCGATTTATCATACAATTTTCAATAATGGGCAAGTTCAATCTTATCAATTTGAATTACAATATAATTCAGAAGTGATCGAATATGTAGGTTATGAAACATTGGGAACGCTTTCGGTAAATGGGACAATTGAAGTTGAACAGGTGGGAAATGGAACAATTTCTCTTTCATATAATGGAGATTTTTCTTTTGAAAATATGGAAATTCTTCTCAAATTGAATTTTTCCGGATTAGAAACCGGCAATGCGGATCTGGAATTTTCGGAATTCTTTATTGATGATACTTTTGTGGAATATTTTTCTATTGAGGATATAATTTTGCAATTGGAAACTATCCCGATCGGTGATACTCTAACTGTTATCCAAAGACCAATTATGAATATCCCCCAGATTACTATTCCAAATGAAGAATTTAACATTGTATGTCTGGCTGACGAATCAACTACAGGTTGGACAGCAGAATTGATGCATTACAATAAGCTTATCCCATTGAATATTTCAAATACTATTTATAATCCTGATCTGGAGAGATGGATATTAGCAGTTACTGCTCCCATTCCCGATATTTATGAACTCTACGATCTGGTCGTTAGTGCCAATGGAATTATTACAGATACAACCAGGAATGCTGTTCAGCTTATTCCTGAGCTAAAAACAAATTATTCCTTTATCCATATTACAGACTCCCATCTTCCAACCCATATTTATTATCCCGATCCCGCCTCTTTAACCGATTCAACAGAGGTGGAAGATCTGCGGCAAGTGATCAATGACATTAATCTGATCAATCCGGAATTTGTTCTATTCACCGGTGATCTGGTAAATGAAGGAGAGATGGAGGAGTTTGAAAATCGACGGGTTTACACAAAGGCTCAAAAACTGCTGGAAGAGTTGGAAGTTCCCTTCTATTTAACTTCGGGGAATCATGATATTGGCGGTTGGGACAGATCCCCACCTTCTCAAGGAACAGCCAGACGTAACTGGTGGAACTTCTTCGGCTGGAGCTGGCTGCAGGATCCTCCTTCCGTTGATCCTTATTATACTCAGAATTATAGCTTCGATTACGGACCAGTTCATTTTATCGGCATGGAAGCTTATCTGAATTACGACAGTTATATGTTCAATATTTATGGCGAAGAGAGCTTTACCGACCTGCAGATGCAATGGCTTGAGGATGATCTTAATATGGCTTTGGAAAGCGAATCACGAGTACTGTTCTACCACTACGATTTCTCTGAGCAGATCGATCTGGACGAGATGGAAATTGAGATGGTTCTTTATGGTCATATCCATTCTAATTCCGGAAATATAAACACTACTCCCTATAATCTTGCCACAGCTGCAACCTGTGATGGAAATCGAGCCTATAGAGTGATCAATGTGAGTGACGGCACTCTTGAACCCACTAATACGATCTATGCAGGCTGGGATGGAGAGGAGCTCAGTGCAGTATTTTTACCAGATAACAATGGTTTAGCAGATAGCGTATTTTGTTATATTGAGAATTCACAAAACCTAAACTTTATCGAGGCACAACTTAAATTTATTATGCCCATTAGTGCAGAGGAATATCTGGTTTATAATGGAACTCTAACTCAAATTGATGATTCTGGTGAATTTGCGGTTTGTTATGTCTCAATAGATATCCCTGCAAATGGAAATTCTTCTGTTTCAGTTGTAGCTGACTTCAATGCTTCTGCAGAAAATCTTATAACTCCATCAGATCTACAATTGAACAATTACCCAAATCCCTTCAATCCTTCAACAACAATTTCTTTTTCATTAACCGCAAAGGACGTTAAGAACGCAAAACTGACGATTTATAATTTGAAAGGACAAAAAGTGAAACAGCTTGTCAGCAATTCAGCTGGTCAGCTCTCAGCGGGTCAGCATTCTATTATTTGGAATGGAACAGATGATAATGGTATACATGTTTCATCAGGTATCTATTTTATTAAATTGAAAAATGGAGATCAGGAAAGTTCAAAAAAGATAATGTTGTTGAAGTAAATAAAAGGAGCCTTTTTATGAACTGATGTCCGTGGGGAACAGCCGACGAACTATATATCCGTTATCACGATGATGAATGGGGAGTACCAGTTTACGATGATCAGAAACAATTTGAGTTTTTAGTTTTAGAATCTGCACAAGCCGGATTAAGTTGGCACACGATCCTCAAGAAAAGAGAGAACTACCGTGCTGCCTATGACGGTTTTGATGTACAGAAAGTAACTAAATACGATGAGAAAAAGATTGAAGAACTAATGCAGAATGCCAGTATCATCCGCAATCGACTTAAGATCAAGGCTTCGGTGAACAATGCCGGATTATTCATAGATATCCAAAAAGAATTCGGCAGTTTTTGTAACTATTTATGGGGATTCGTAGATGGAAAGCCATTGGTTAATAATTGGACAGATGTATCTCAGATCCCTGCCAAAACAGAATTATCAGATCGCCTCAGTAAAGATATGAAAAAACGCGGTTTTAAATTCTTGGGATCAATTATTCTTTATTCACATCTGCAGGCAACCGGACTGGTAAATGATCATCTGAAAAACTGCTTTCGCTGGAAAGAATGCCAGAAAATTGAAGTTACTCGTTCACTCCTGAACGAGTAAAGCTTTGAAAAGATTTCTTTCAATAATTCTAATAGATTAATCCTTTTCAAGGTTTAGCTAATACTCTTAATCCAGCAATTATAATCAGATTAAATACACATTTTACCCTGACTCTGTGACAAGAATCATCAAATTTACCCTGACTTTGTGACAAAACAAGTAAGAAATTGACATTTTCATATTGATTAATTTGGTTGACCGTATGATAGAAAAATTAACTGAAAAGTTAAAAAAATTAAACTTTATTGATTCTGTGAATCTATATGCCATAGATTCTTCAACATTAGATCCATATATCAAAATCGCACTGGAAGAAGCTTGTCGATTCGATTTTGTGACACACGTGTATTTTAGAAAATTTGAAATCAGTTCACGACCTCCGTTAGCTCAAGCTTATATATTCGATTATTCTAACAAGATCAATTTACCGGAAGAATTTGGAATGATTGTTAAAAACATATGGCTGAGCGCAAAAATCCCACTTATTTATGCTTTCACAAAAACAGATGTAACGATCATCAGTAGTTACAAAAAACCAGAATATAATGGTTCATTTTATGAACCTACTTTTTTAGAGAAGCTCGAAATAGCAAGTTTATCTCAAGATTCAATTTATTCAGCAAAACGACTTGATAATGGAACCTTCTGGGATGAGACTAAATTCAAAAAAGAGTTCAAGTTCGAAAACAGTTCTTTTGCATTACTCTTAGAAAAACTTAAAAAAATGTTAAATGATATTGTAGAGTATGAGCAATCATCAGATATAAAGAACACAGAAGAGTTTTATAAGAAATTACTCCTTCGTTCAATTTTGGTTAAATATTTAGAAGAGCGTACAGATGAAAATGGAGATAGAATTTTTCAACCAGGATTCTTCAAGCAGTTCTCTGGATCGAAAGATTCATTTATTTCTGTATTGAACAAACCTGGTGCGATAATTGATCTTTTTCAAACCTTAGAGTCCAATTTTAATGGTAACATCTTTAATCTTAGTATAAATGAAATTGAAATTCTTGAGAATAAAGATTTAAGTATATTTATTAATTTTTTTGATGGTTATGTTGATGAAAAAGAACAACTGCAATTTTGGGAATTATATTCTTTTAATTATTTACCTGTTGAGTTAATAAGTAATATTTATGAAGAATTTTTGCCGAAAGTCAAAGGAGTTGTATATACACCTCCGTTTCTTGTTGATTTTCTCATTGATCGATGTATGCCATTGCAAGAACTAATAGAAGAAACGGAGAATTATAAAGTTGTAGATCCGGCTTGCGGTTCCGGAGTCTTTTTGGTAGCTGCTTTTAAGCGATTAGTGCAAGCTTGGAGGATAGAACATAACTGGGAAAGACCAAATGTTGAAGTTTTACAGAAAATATTGAAAACCAAAATTTTTGGAATTGATATTAAAAAAGAATCAATCCAATTAGCAGCCTTTAGCTTAACTATTGCTTTATGTGATCAACTATCTCCTAAGAAAATAAGAAATCTGAAATTCGATGATTTAACTGAAAAAAATCTTATTGAAAAAGACTATTTCTCAATTATCCTTAATGAAAATAATGCTTACGATGAATATCAAAATGCATATGATTTAGTTATTGGAAATCCACCTTTTGTTTCTAAATTAACAACACCTGATTCCAAAACTGTAGAAAACAATCTAATGAAGAATCGGGGATTAAAGCTTCCTGATAATCAATTAGCCTTATTATTTTTTGAGACTGCAATACAACTCAGCAAATCCAAAGCAAAAGTTTGTCTGATTCAACCGGCAGGACCATCTTTATACAATTCCGGTTCATTTGCCTATAGAACTCATCTCTTTAAGAATTTTAGAATTCCTATAATTTATGATTTCACTTCTTTAGAATCATTTTTGTATGGCAAAGCTAAAGTTGCAACAACAGCATTTATTGCAGAGAATTCTACACTAACAAAAGAGAATATTTATCACATCACAATTCGTAGAACTTCAAGTTCAAAAGAAAGAATGTTCTTCGAATTGGACAAGTATGATTTTCATAGAGTTTCTTACAGTGACGCTATAGAAAACAGATTGGTTTGGAAAGCAAATTTACTTGGTGGAGGAAGATTAGGTCGTCTTTCAAAAAGATTTAAAAACATTAATTCTTTAAAAGATTATTTAGATACTAAGAAACAAAATAATAATTGGAAATATGCCGAAGGTTATATAATCTTAACACCTAAAGCAAAAAAAACTTTTTTTGAATTAAAAAATAAACAAAATCGTTCAAAAGATGAAGAGAGAAAACTTTATAAATTAGAAAAAAAATATACTGCCAATTATATAACAAATAAACTCACAATTTCTTTGAAAAAATCATTATATTTTGATAGTGATGGAATAAAGAAAAATTCCATTATTAACTTAAATGAAAAATATTTCTACAGAAAAGCTGAAAAGTCAAAAGAGATATTCTCTCATCCTCATTTACTAATCAGAGAAATCGCACCAAAAGAAGGCATTCCTGTTGAATTTAAAAATGACTATTTGACTTTTACTAATCAGATAATAGGAATCCATACTCCTGAGAGTGACATTAAAGAATTAAGAAATATCGAAGCCTATATTAAAGGTAATAAGCATATTGTTTTTTCTCTTTATTTATTAAGCTCCAGAGTATTGATTTCAAAATCTTCATCATTGTTGGAAAGTGACATTTTATCAATTCCATCACCTGAGAATCTTGAAACACTTTCCTTCTCTTCTTTCGAACAAATCCTTATAGATGATGTATTAGAATATCAAATCGACTTCCGAAGAAAAGGTGAAAAAGCAAAAATGATGAAACCTTCTAAACCAAAAAATTTAATCGCTTTTGCAAAAATCTATCTGAAAGTCCTTAATTCTGTTTACAAAGAATTCAAAGCTGCAGAGCCGATTGAGACTAATTCATTCATCTGCTATCCTTTTTATTTTGGAGATAAGCCAAAACAGGATTTAGAAGAATTTAAAAATAATAAGCAACAATTGGAAGAACATTTAGATAGTTTAATAAAACTCCAAACATCCTCAACTCTTAGAATAAATCGGATTTTACGTATTTATGAGAAAAACATTATCTATCTTATCAAACCAAATCAGTTGCGATACTGGTTAAAATCTATTGCTATTAGAGATGCTGACGAAACAGTAGCTGATTTTATTGAACAAGGATTTTAATTAGTGGTTCCATCAAACATAAACTACAATATTGGTAGAATTGAATGTTTAGAACCATCCGCCCATGTTGAATCGATTGTAGTTTTCTTAGAAAATCATTTTATAGGTTTCATTAGTCTTTATAAGGAAAAATATATCAGCATTTTGAATGAACCAGGAATAACTCAAAAATTAGAATTTTACTTAAAACCATTCTTAAAAGAAGAGCTTTCATCATTTAATCTTACAAAAGAATATATTGAAGATACATCTACAGGAATAAGCCCAAAGAGCGATTTAGCTTTCTTCCTTGATGGAGACGATAAAGCAATTTTCTGTATCGAAGCCAAACGAATTCCTACACCAGGCTCTGGAAGAGAAAAAGAATACGTTCATTCTCAATCTGGAAAATCCGGTGGAATTGAACGTTTCAAAAAAGAGATTCATGGCAAAGGTTTATCTCATTCAGCAATTTTCGGGTATGTTCAAAGAGAAGATTTTGATTATTGGCATAATCAAGTTAATAACTGGATTGAAGAACTCATTCTAGATTCCTCACAAGATATCCAATGGGATGAAAATGATAAGTTAAATAAATTATCTTTTAATCCAAACATTGCTAAATTCCAATCAGTTAACAAAAGAACAAAAGATACAATAACACTATTTCATTATTGGTTAAACTTAGTAGCTGACTCACAGAATAATTGTTATTTAATAAATGGTAGAAGAATAATAATTGTAAAAGAATAAAGGAGGTTTTAGTGGATTTTCTATCACTGGCAATGGATACGGCAAAATCTTTAGGAGCTGATTACGCTGATATCCGAATTCAAAAATCGAGTACCGAAATGATCTATCTGCGTAACTTGAGCTTGAAGAATACTTCACTTAATGAGATCTACGGTTACGGGATCAGAGTTTTCAAAGATGGAGCATGGGGTTTCGCTCATAATAGTGTTTTCACTGCTGATGCAGTGAATGGGACTGTGAAAAAAGCTTTTGCAATCGCCAAAGAATCTGGTCGTATAAAGTATGGAGATGGGCTGGTTCTGGCGCATGAAAGAGGTTATATCGATTCCTATAAAACACAATTCAACATTGATCCTTTTGATGTTCCCTTAAGTGAAAAAGTAGAATTGATGCTGGAAGTTAATAAAACAATGCTCAATTTTTCTGAAATTAAATTGGCTGTCTTCATGTTGGAGTGCCGTAAAGATAAGAAACTGTTCGCTTCCACTCTAGGAAGCAGATTGGATATTCAGACAGTTTACATCGAGCCAACTCTTACCGCCACAGCCGTAGCAGAAGGTGACAGCCAGAGCCGAACCTTTAGCAATGGCGGACAAGCCAAGGGGTGGGAATGGGTACAAAGCCTTAATTTGACCGACAAAGCTGTGCAGGTAGCCCAAGAGGCGATCATGAAAGTACATGCTGATTCACTTGGATCGGAAGAGCGCAAAACACTTTTGCTTGATCCCAACCACACAGCACTTACCATGCACGAATCTGTAGGACATCCAACTGAGCTGGACAGAATTTTGGGCTGGGAAGCAGATTTTGCCGGCATCAGTTTTGCCACTCCCGAAAAACTAGGAAATTACCAATATGGAGCAAAGATAGTGAACTTTGTGGCTGATAATACTCTGGAAGGTGGAATTGCCACAGCCGGTTATGATGACGATGGTGTTCCCAACCAGAAATGGTATATTATTAAAGATGGAATTTTGAATGAATACGGCAATACCCGGGCAACTGCACCGCTCATCGGTTTGAAAATGAGCCGCGGCTGTAATCGGGCAACCAACTATTTCGATTTTCCCATCAATAGAATTCCCAACCTCTACCTGCAGCCGGGTAAAGAAAAACTCTCTCCTCAGGAATTGATCACAGATACAAAGGATGGTGTTTACATCGAAGGTCGCGGTTCATTCTCCATCGACCAGCATCGTGTAAATTTCCAATTTGGGGGTGATATGTTCTGGGAAATAAAGAACGGTAAGAAAATCAGACCGCTCAAGAAAGTCCTCTATAAATCAAATAATCCCGAATTCTGGAACAGTGTGGATGCAATTTGTGATGAGAGATTCTTTCAGACGTTCGGTGTAACGAATTGCGGCAAGGGTCAGCCCGGTCAGCGCGGCAGGATGACGCATGGCGGAGCTCTAGCCCGCTTCCGTAATATTCGTGTAGGAGGATCGAAATGATAACTAATAAAGAGATGCAAAAAGCTGCGGAATTCATCCGCAAGAATTGTATTGCTACCGATTATAATTTCAGCATTAACGGCTCGGAAGATCTGCTTACTCGCTTTGCTCAGAATGGCATTACCCAGCATATTTCCGGCAATAAATTGAATGTAAATCTAAGCGTTGCCTTCGATAATAAAAACGGAGCAGCTTCCGGTAATAATCTGGATGAAGATTCTCTTAAATATCTGATCAAAACAGCCCAAGGCATGGCAAAACTGAATCAACCCGATCCGGAATTTGTAGGAAGTGAACCTGCTCATGATCTGCCTGATGTGAATAACTATGCCAAAAATACAGCCGATCTGACGGTGGAAAAAATTGTCGATGATATACTGACGTGTGTTAAAAACGCTAAGGGGAAAGATGCCAAACTTTCCGGAATTTCTCAAAAACATGTGTATGATACTTTCCTTACAACTAAGAATGGCTTTGAAGGATTTGATAGATCAACCAGTTTTTCTCACTCCATGACGATGAAGAGAGAAGGTGTGGAGACCAAAGTCTCCAGATCGGTAAAGGATCATGCCAAATTCAGTATGACTACTATGATCGATCAGTTAAATTCCCAATTTGACAGTTTAAATAATCCGGTACAGATTGAGAAAGGTAAAATCCCGGTTATTTTAAGACCAGCAGCAGTTCTAAACTGGCTGTTTTATCTTATCTGGACGTTTGACCGACGTACAGCTGATGAAGGGCACACGCCTTTCACGGATCAGATCGGGAAACAATTTTTTGGAGATAAATTTACTTTCCGTTCTAGATTAGACGATCCCGATCTGGAAGCTAGTAAATTCCTAAACGGCGGTATTCCGGCTGAAAATATCGATTGGATCGTTGACGGTGTACTCAAGAACATGAGTGCAACCAGATATTATGCTAAAAAGAATAACTTAAAAGCTTTGCGACCCTACAACATCATTTTAGATGGTGGAGATACAACAGAGCAAGAAATGATGAAGATGGTAGATCGCGGTGTGATCGTAAACAACTTCTGGTATATTCGCCCCACTGACCGTAAAACCGGTGAATGGACAGGACTGACCCGGGATGGAGTACTATATTTCGAAGACGGCAAGATCCAAAAGTCGGTAACGAACTTCCGCTGGAATGAAATCCTGCACGATGCGACCAAACGCATCCTGGCAATGGGACCAAGTATACAGCAGGAGTATTATGCCAAAGTTCCGACCCTCTTGATCGATGATTTCAACTTTGTGGATGTAACAACGTTTTAATAATCTAAATGCGAACAATATAGTAGTAGGGGCGATTCACGAATCACCCCTACTACAAAGTATAAACAATAAAAATATTTGAATTTGAAGGAAAAACTAATTTAGAATCGTAACGTAAAACTGGTTTTCACGTTTGGTTCTGATTGGGCTGTAAGTGTACCTCCGTGCATTCTCATGATCTGTTTGGATAGACTAAGTCCAATGCCGGAACCATCCGGTTTAGTAGTGAAGAAAGGTACAAATATTTTATCAATTACCTCTTTTAAAATTCCCGGTCCGTTATCGATCAACTGCACAACAACCCTACCCCGTTTATCCATGAAGGCTTTCATTATTATTTTAGCATTCTCAATATTAAAAAGTGCATGCATAGCATTCTTAATAAGATTTATTAACACCTGTTCAATCAATTCTTCATCTGCTGTCAATTCTAAACTGGGTGGTGAAATATCAATCACACAATCTATACCTTTTAATTTGATATTCTTCTCCATTAATAGGTGAACATTATTGAATATTTCTTTAACTGGAATAATGTTAAATTTAGGTTTAGGTATTTTAGTTAGATTACGATACGATTCAACAAAATGGACCAAACCGGTACTTCTCTTAGTAATCGTCTTCAATGAATTTCTAATATCAATTACAGTTTCATCATCGATCATTTGCGGCTTGTTATCCGTTGTATCAATATCTTTTAGAAGTTCATTTATGGTTGAAGAAAGTGATGCTATCGGTGTAATTGAATTCATTATCTCATGCGTGAGAACTTGGATAAGTTTTTGCCAGGCTGCCATCTCCTGTTCTTCTAATTCAGATTGAATATTTTGGATGGAAACCAGGATTATACTTTGCATCCTGATTTTAAATTCGGTAGCATAGATTGCCAGTTGCATCATCATATCGTTATCAATAACCTGCACAAGAATGCGCTCACCGGATTTCATATTTTTCATTTTTTTCACAAGCTCAGAACTGTAGCTTTCCAATTGATCAATATTTTTAAGCTTACTGATCTGAAATAATTTTTTAGCACTGTTATTGATCATTTCTACAGAGCCATCTTTTTGAAAAGCAATCAGACTAATTCCAATATGCTGAATTACATTCTGCAAGTAATGGAAGTGTTCCTCTTTTTCTGTCCGGATCTTTTGAAAATCTGATATTACGTCATTAAAGGCATCTCTCATTTCATCATAGGCAGAACCCAAACCTTCCAGTTTAAAACTACGTGAAAAATCGGCATACCGAATAGATTCTAGAAAGCTGGTTAGATACCTATTCGTTTTCTGGACATATCTAATCAGGTCAGAGATTTGAAAAATTATCAAAACACACAGTAAAATCGGTGTTACATTGAACCCAAATCTATAAATTGAAATAAACACAGCTAAGATCATTACAGTGATCAGAATTATGCGAACAACTATATTAATTTTAAAATTTCTATAAACCATATTTTTCCAATCTTCTGTATAATGAAGCCCTGGTTAATCCCAGTTCTTGAGCTGCCTGGCTGATATTACCATTACTTTTTCGCAATGCTCGTTGAATTATATCCCGTTCAATATCCTCAATATTATAAGTACCTAATGTTCCTTCATCACCTGTGTTTTGTGGTGTTTTCAACATGAAATCGTTCGGTTGCAAGATCTTTGATTCACTTAAAATTACAGCTCTTTCTATAGAATGCTGTAATTCACGCACGTTTCCAGGCCAGTTGTATTGACGAAGTTTTTTCATCGCAGCAGAAGTAACACCCTTAATATTTTTTTTATATTTATGTGCAAATTGTTGTAGGAAATGATCGACCAGTAGAGGAATATCATCGATTCTTTCACTTAGCAATGGTAGCGTTATCTCGACTGTGTTTATGCGATAGAGAAGATCCTGACGAAAATTACCTTCTTTAGCCATTTGATAAATCGGCATATTTGTGGCACATATCAAACGGACATCAATTGGTCGTGATTTGTTAGAACCGACACGTGTTACTTCTTGTTTTTCGATAGCAGTTAATAATTTAGACTGCAAGGGAAGTGAAAGGTTCCCGATCTCATCGAGAAAAAGTGTACCACCCGAAGCAACTTCAAATCTTCCGGGTTTATCTTTTTTTGCATCTGTAAAAGAACCTTTAATATGACCAAAAAGTTCACTTTCAAATAATGTTTCACTTATTGATCCAAGATCGACACTCAAAAATACATCGTTTCTGCGGGTAGAATTTCTATGTAATGCCCTAGCTACAAGTTCTTTCCCTGTTCCATTTTCTCCCAATACTAATACGCTGGCGTCAGTTGCTGCTACTTTCTGAATAATATTATATACTTTATACATTTCTGCCGAATCACCTATAAAATCGTGAAACGGTTGATCTAGTTTTTTACATAATTCATTTCTTGTTTGTCTTAATTTATCTGCTTCAATTAAAGAATTTCGCAACTTAAGAGCAGAAGATATCGTTGCCAGCAATTTTGCATTCTGCCATGGTTTTAAAACAAAGTCCACAGCTCCTGCTTTAATTGCTTTCACAGCACGTTCAACATCTCCATAAGCTGTAATAAAGATTACAACTGCTGAAGGATCTAACTCAAGAATTTTCTTGAGCCAGTAAAAACCTTCCTGACCGCCGATCATATCTCTGGTAAAATTCATATCGAGCAATATCACATCAAAATTTCCTTGCTCTAACAAACCTGGTATTCTATCGGGATTTATTTCTGTGTGAATTGTTTCTACATGATTCTTTAAGAGCAACTTTAAACTGAATAAAATATCTTCATTATCATCAATTGCTAAAATCTTGCCAAATTTGTTCATTTATTTTACTCCCAATACCGAATTCTTCTTTCCATTTTCAAAAACCAATAGCATAATAATTTTCATTATCAAAAACCGTCAATAAAAAAACTGTCCGTCACCGTACATATAACAGTACGTTTCCGAACAGAATATTGCGATATGTTTCATGTATCCTTTTACATTATAGAGAATTACGTGTTTGGCACATAATTTGCTTTAATTAGATATGAAAAATAGATGAGGAGCTGTGAATGGATAGAGCAATAGAAAAGAAAAAATGGCCTCCAAAAAAAATATTCTGGTTTTCTTTAGGTGGGCTGCTTACGATAATAATACTTT
>JAUVKM010000112.1 GCA_030596265.1 Candidatus Cloacimonadota bacterium | reverse complement strand
CCAGTAGGCAGAGCCTTCACAAAATACTTCGCCATCGTAAAAATCATTTCCACCCTCATCGTATAAAACACCGATTCCACCTCCTGCTCTTGGTCGCCAACCCATTCCAAAGCCATGACTGAAAGATTGATAATCATTAGGAAGCAGCGGTGCGTGAAGATATTCTCCTCCGGTTCTGTAAGTGTCATCACCACCTGTATCGTGCAACAATCCGTAACCAAAAGTTGAACCGAATCCCTGAGCCCAAAGTTTTGCCAGATATCTATCGTCACCTTCTCCAAAATCTTGTAAAATCCCGATGCCGTAATGACCCGAGCCTTGAGTGAAACAACCACCGCGATAATCATCTTCTCCGGCATTATCAACTAAAATTCCAATTCCACATATACCGGAACCTAAAGAATAATGTGTTCCGCGGTAAACATCGTTTCCATTCCGGTCATACAAAATTCCTATTCCCAAAAATCCTGAACCCATGCTGATAGGTTTTTCTTCGTTAAAATAAACATCCTCCCCATCAAGATCGATTACAAATGAATAGGAATTGCCCAGAGGCGCTAAAGCTCCTCCGGCACGGCATCTGTAAATATCATTCCCTCCCAGATCTATGATGAAGGCAAAATCTCGTGAGTAAACATTTTCTCCTTTTCCGCCAATAATTAGTTCACCATATTTTGTTTGAGCATAATATAATATCTCACCCTCAGCACCTTCGATATTACCGTTGCGAATAATTTCTAAGTTTTCAAAGTTTTTGTGCTGCAATTCTTCTATTAGATCTATAAATATCAACCCTGCAATATGTAATGAACCCCTATCAAGCTTCTTCATAATATTCAAAAGTCTGTCTTTATCTATAGAGCGTGATGTATCGACCGTAACATTAAATTCTCGTTGCCAGCTTCCTTTTAGGGCTATATCTTCAGGGTTATCTTCCCCGCACCATAAATTTGGGGCTGACATTATAAGATCGTGAATTTCAAGAGTATCAAGTTTGGAATAGAATTTCTTTAAGTATGGTTCTGCCTTATCAAGAGAATTCACAATGATATCTTCTGGCTTTAATGAATTTATTGAGTGGTATTCAAAAGTTTCATCGATCTCAATATCAAGCTGTTTAGTAATAAATTCGGTAAGATCATCAATACTGCTATCTCTTACAGTTTCTACAGTTTCCTCAACGTATTTAGCTAATTCTAATGGGTTATCCAATAGATAGTCTACAATCTTAAGCTTGAATGTATCATCTTTTGCCCATGCTTTTTCAAAACCGAGCTCATTACGTTCCAAATGAAGATAATTTAAACACGAATCTAGAACTGTTGTACTTAGAGAATCCAATATCTGCGCTGAAAGCATAATCGGCAAAATGTGAACAAATATTATCAAAATTATAATTTTACTATTAAGCATTCACTACCTCGGTAATAATTTCGTTTCAGATTCCGCATAAAGTTTATTCTGTAATAAGTCAAATTAAAAGATTATAAACAAAATAAATTCTTCTTGATTAAAAATTCATAATTTAATTTATGTACATTATCAAAGAATTAAGGAATTTAAACATGAAATATATATTTGCGATAATTTTAATTATTTGTTCTTCTTTTGTTTCAGCTAAGATCATTGCTGAAGTAGGAGTTTATAAGATCACCTCTTCTGAACTTCAAGAAGAGATGGAGAATTATGAAGGTAGACAACAGTATTCATACAGTACTATCCGGCAATTATCACTTACAAGCCTAATTGATAAATATTTAATTAAGAACTATGCTTTAGAAAAAAGGATATACATTGATGATTCTGAATTGGAAGCATTCTTTATTCATCAAGTAGGAGATCTACCCAGATTCCAGACAAATGGAACTTATGACAGACGAAAATTCCTTAATTTTAAAAACTCAATAAGTGGCAGCAGAGTCATAAACGCTATGAAAGATGAGATCCTCATTACAAAAACAAAGACAATATTAGAAAAATCTTTCGATGTATCTGACGATAAGTTGCTGAGACAATATTTTATCGAGAATACAAAGATCGATCTTGGCTATGCGATAATTGATAAGCAAGACGTAGATTTTGAGATCGAAACATCTCCTGAAGAATTTGAGTGGTATTACAGACGCCACAAATATAAATATAATAAAGAAGAGAAAATCAAATTAAATATCTTTATCGTTTTGAACGAGGATTTTGAAGAAACAGTAAAGCCGATTGTAAGTAGGAAGATTACCGCAATGATATTGGCTGATAGTACAATCAATGCTGAAGATACGACAGAACTACGTAAAGAACTAACAAAAGAGGAAATTCAAAAATTAACCAGACAAAAAGCACTTCAAGTAACAGAACTTCTGCAGGCAAAAGCAAATATCGCTCAAACCATAATAGAAACATCTTATCTCAGCCGAAATGATAAACTCGGTGAACTGCCGGAAATTATCTTAAATAGCGCTTTTGAATTGGATGAAGGACAATTTTCCGAACCTATTAGTATAGAAAAAGGATATCTTGTATTCAAAGTAATTGATAAAAAGAAAATTACCAGAAAGGATGATCAGGCTGTTGCTAAGGCGATCTGGCTAGATTATATTGCCGAAGGAATAAATGAAACAAACAATGCAGTACAAAGACAATATTTTGAAGAGAATTTTGAGAAATTTATTATTCCTGCTGTAGTAGTGACTAAAGTTGAGATCTCGAATCCTTCTTTTTTTTCTTCAACCAGTAAAGAGGAATATCAACAAGAATTAAAATACTTATTAGAAAGAAACGCAGATGACGAGTATAGAATTGCCCGTATTGTAAATAGATACAATCTCTCAGAATCCAAAGAAATCATTTATCTTGAGAAGTTTGATAATTCAAATATTGTTGATGATATGATTGCGATCAGGATGAATCGTGGAGAAACATGGGGATTTATACCAATTGAAAAAAAGTATTTCTTCTACAAAGCTCTCTCCTTTTTCCCGGAGTTCATTCCGAGTTATAAAAAGATCAGCGCTCAACTTCCAGAATTCATAGCTTATTCCAAAGAGGATAGTACAAAATTCAATGATTATTTTGATTCTCATAAAAGAGATTTTAGAACACCGGACAGTTTACAGATCGGTGGTGTGGTTTTTACCGCACAAAATGAATTCAATAGACTTGAACAAACGATTTCTGATAATGAGTTAAAGAAAACCTATGATAAAAGAATGAATGAATTCTATCGTGAAAGATCTGTAAAATTCGATTACATTTTCTTGCGTGATTTCGAATTGGCTGAAATAATATCAGAACAGGCTGCTGAAGGAATAGATGTCTCATTACTTGAAATGATTTTTGGCTGCACTAATTCGTTACCAAAAAACAAAATCATTCCTTATGATGATCTACCCAAGCAGATAAGTTCATCTCTTTCAAAAATTAATTCTGGAACCTGGTCTCAACCGATTAGTTATGATAACGGCTGGATAGTTCTGCATAAAAAACAAGGATACAAAGCAGGTATTATTTCTTTTGCTGAGATTAAAACTGAGCTGCGTAAAGAAGCTTTGTTTTCTATTGCTGATAGCATGGCATTTAACAAGGCAAAAGTTGTATTTGATTCAACAAGATACTTTGCGCATCTTTCAGAATACGTTGAAGAACCTGAAATTTTTATAACTGAGTTTCAAGACGCAAAAGATGATTTTTATATCCTTGGAGATATTTCCAAATATAGAACAGAGCTCTTGAGAATGTGGAATAATGAAAAATATTCCGGGATAATTAGGCTTGATGATGCATATGCTGTTATCTTCCAGTTAAAGATCAATCGATCACATCAACTTATATACGAAGAGGCATTACCTCAAATTATTGAGATTCATAATTCTAAAACTAAATTTGAGTTCGCTAAAGCTAATGTATCTGAGATAAAAGATAAAATTGCTTCCGGTACAGATCCTGATTCTTTATTGTATTATCTGGGTGGTTGGAATGTGATCTCCGGTCTGTCGCTTACAAGTAAAATACCGGGTGTAGATTTCAGTGAAGCAATATTTGATGATATTTTAAAGCACCAGGAGGGATATTGCAGTTCGGTAATTCCAATTAACTCAGAAAAACTTCTGTTTTATAAACTTCTACGATTGAACAAACCTTCTAAAAACGATTTTTATTCTGATAGGAAATACTATGAAAAAAGATTCCTACAAAGAGAATTTGGAAAGTGGAAGAATAAATATAAAGTGAAGATTGGGGTAAAAATGAAATAATGATTTGACTTTCTGATGAGTTATTCATATATTTCTTCATATTATATTTTGTGATATTCGATTTTGTTTCATTTGTCAAATAGTCTATTGACAAAAGGGAGGATGAGTGGCCAGCACAAATTATAGAAATCTTATCGAAAACCTTTATGAAGGTTTATTCTACATTGATAGAGAAAAACGAATAAAATACTGGAGTAAGGGTGCAGAAAAAATTACTGGATATTCCAGCTCAGAAGTATTTGATAGAAAATGCTCAGAAGATTTTCTGTGTCCTACCGATGCTAAAGGAAATCAATTATATGGTGCATACAGCCTGTTCACGAATACACTCGCAAATGGTTCTATAAAGCAGTATGAACTTCTTATAACACATAAAGACGGTCATAAGTTTCCTATCTCAGTTAGAATTGCACCAATGTATGATAGTAAAGATCAGGTAGTCGGTGCTACTCAATTATTCACAGATAACAAAGATCATCTTGAACAGCTAGTAGATGAATCTGAGGAATATCAAAATTCTTTTTTTGACCCGATGACAAAATTACCGAATCATATCAGTATGGAAATGTCTGTTGATGCAAAACTAAGTGAGTTCCGAAGATATAACAGACCCTTCGGTATACTCTTAATTGAAATTGATAATTATGAAAAATTAAGCAATATTTATGGTAATGAATTAAAAGTAAATGTGCTTACAAAAATTTCAACATTAATAAAGCAAGATCTTCGCCCATTTGATATCGCCGGAAGATGGTCTGAAAACGAATTTGCTGTAGTTTTGGTAAACGTAAGAAAAGATACAGTTGAAATGATTGGAAACCGGGTAATAAAAGTTATAGAAGAAACTGAATTCACAATCGGGAAGGGAACTATCAATTTAACGCTATCTATTGGTGGAATAATTGCTACTCTACAAGACACAAGCAAAATCTTGATCGAAAAATTGCATGATACTACAAAAAAATGTATCAATATGGGTGGGAATAAATTTATTCTTTGGTCACCTGTTGAGTAGTTAGCTTAATTATGAAAAATAAAATTGTATCTTTGATCTTTTTTCTTCTAATTTTTAATTTTTCATTTTCCATTTTCCATTCTTCAATTGCTTTTGCAATTGAAGTTGGCGGTCATTTAACCGAAGACACATTATGGTCACCAGAAGACAATCCTTACCTCGTCACTTCCGGTCTCTATGTAAATGCTGGAGTTACTTTAACAATTCTACCCGGAACAATTGTAAAATTTTATGCAGATTATTATGATGATATGGGAGATGATCAATTTTACTTTCACAGTGGTGAAGAACCGGTTGCTAAATTCATCCGATGTGAAGGTAGGATAATTGCCGAAGGAACAGAGCAGGACAGTATCATCTTCACTAGAATGCAGGATGAACAATATTATCATTGGGGAACGATCTATCTACCGGAAGGTGCAGACAGAAGTGATTTCAAACATTGCTTATTCGAATTTGCTGCTTTTACCGGATTTTCTCTCTTTGAACAACCGCATGGGGCTATTTCTATGTGGAATGGTTCTGCAATAATAGAAAATTGTTCTTTCATTGATAATCATAATGCAATCTATATTCGTAATTGTGTTATTGATATACTGATTACGAATAACTATTTTGATTTTTGTGAATATCTTCATCCAAATATAAATAGCTCTGGTTATAATTTTATTGTTGCACTTTATATTATTAATGTAAATATAGGAACACCCTTGATAGTCGGTAATATCTTTATGAATGGCACAGCAATTTTTTCAAGCGAATCCATATATTTTACAGATAACAATATTGAATCTTTATCTGATAATCAAAAGGGAATTTCTTTATCTGCTGATCAAGGGATAAGCTACTTTTATGATAATAATATCTTTGGCAGTTATGGAACAGGTATTTATTCAAATTCTAATGATACAGATTCTTTATACATCAGTAACAATTATTTTGCTGTCAATGGTGGAGAGGGTGTTTATATTGATGATTCTTATGTTGAGATATGTGATAATTATTTTGAGGGGTGTGATTTAGATACAGGATTAGAATCTTCCGGAAAAGTATTTAATAATATATTATCTAATGCTAGATTATGCGCTTCAAGTTATCTGGAAATTTTTAACAATATTGGTTTCGGTGGAGATACAGGTATAATAGTAACCTACAGAAATGAATTAAATACTAGTAATATATCTATTAACAATCAATATGCATTTGGTGGATACTTTAACGGTTATTATAACAATTGTATAATACTTGATAATGAAGAGTTAACACAATATGGTATTTCTGGTAATCCCATTTTCCGCAATTGCATAATAGATTTTGAGCTTGAGTATCCTTTAATAGATGGTGGAGGAAATATCTGGGTAGATTCGTTGCAAGCACAATCACTTTTCGAGGATATTCAAAATGGAGATTTCCATCTGGCACCTGGTAGCATTGCCATTGATGCAGGTTTTGATACTCTGGGTTACTATTATCCGTTCGATATGGATTACAATCATAGAGTCTGGGATGGAGATAATAACGGAACTGCAATTATCGATATCGGACCTTATGAGTATAATTCACCATCTTTTGGTGGTATTGAGGGTTATACTTACAATCCCATAACCGGAGATCCGGTAGATTATGTTCTTTTAAAAATCA